>JBHEOF010000052.1:0-3212 GCA_046261715.1 Bacteroidales bacterium | reverse complement strand
CCGCCTCTTCCAGATATGGAGATGCCTGCCTGTAATTTTCCTGTTGCAGATGATAGTCAGCATGAACCATATTATAAAGTAATAAGGCTTCATCATCAAGTAGTCCTTCCTCAATGTTGCGCGATACTCTCTCAAGAGCCTGAAAGGCATTGTTATATTGTTCAGCCTGAATATAAGTTTTGACCACCCATATCATGGATTTATATTTTAGAGGACTCTCAAATTGTCTTATAATATATTCAAACGTTAATACTGCCAGATTAAAGTCTCTTCTGAAATAGTGGCTGCGGGCAATCAGGAAATAACTGTCATCAACCCATCGGTTATACTCTACCCCTTTAATGTTCATTGAATGTCTTCTTATGGCAGTGCTTGATTTTTGGTAGGCAATATCCATATTGGAAGAAACGGACCCCATCTGTTGTTCACTCCCATATCTGAAAATGCTTAAGACAGTCTCATAATTGTCTTCATGCATTTCTGATAATCGTTTTAAGCCAACGTGATAACTTTCACGGGCATTAAAATAACCGTTATACTTGGTGGTAATACTATGATAATTACGGTTCAGAAAAGAGTTTTTCTGTGTAGAACAACCGGCAAAAAACAATATAAGGAGAATTGAACCGGATAATAATATCTTAGGGTGTAAAAGTTTTTCTGTGAAGTGTTTCAACGATACAAAGTTTTTGGCTACAACTGCAACTATAACTAAGAATTTGCAAATTTATTTTAATTATTTGTGCAATTCAAACTATTTTTTTGAACTTGCCGTTTTAAAGGCATACGAATAGATTAAAATTGCGATATTTGCATTTTCTGATTAGAATAGAAAAACAATACATCTTATATTTTAAAAATTTCAGGAAGTATTACTCTGATAATGGCTGAAAACACTCCCAAAAAGGAAAAAACTTTCTTTAACAAGTTACATGATAAGTACAGACTTGTTTTGATGAATGACGATACTTTTGAGGAAAGGTTATCATTCAGTCTCACACGTTTCAATGTATTTATTTTCTTTGGTACACTGGTTATATTTCTGGTATTTGCCACCACATATCTTATTGCATTTACTCCTTTGCGCGAATACATTCCCGGTTATGCCGATTTTAATACCAGAAAAGTGCTTCGTGAGCTAAATTTGAAAGCAGACTCACTTCAGGCTGAGTTGAGAAGTAAAGACCTGTATATTACAAATATTAGGAATATTGTAGAAGGGCGGGATTTTGAACTGGAGTCATTTGAACCCGCTGATGATCAGGATTTTGTAGAAATTTCAGAACTGACCCGTTCCCGTGAAGACTCTATTTTAAGAGCCCAGATTGAAAGTGAAATCAGGCTTATGGAAGCAACGCCCGATGACCCTGAAGGATTTGAACCACAACCTATGTATCAGTTTTTCTTTTTTCCTCCTCTTAATGGCATTATAACCAATCATTTTAATCCTGCACAAAGGCATTTTGGTATTGATATAGTTGCCGATACAGGAGAGCCCGTTAAAGCCACACTCGATGGTACGGTTATTTTTTCAACATGGACCCTGGCAACAGGCTACACAATTGGGTTACAACATGCAAATAATCTTATCTCCGTTTATAAACACAACAGCAATCTTTTAAAAGCCGAAGGCAATTTTGTAAAAGCCGGAGAAGTAATAGCTATCATAGGCGAATCAGGCACCCTCTCTACCGGAACACATCTCCATTTTGAGTTATGGTTTAATGGCAACCCGATTAATCCCCTTGATTATATCGTCTTTTAGAAGATCAATCTGCATATGCAAAACAGTAGAGGAAATCAGGTGAAAAGAAATATTGCAATTTTAGGTTCCACAGGTTCCATCGGCTCCCAGGCACTGGAAGTAATCCGCTCAAACCCTCAGGCATTTTCTGTGGAAGTACTTACTGCACAAAACAATGCAGGCTTGCTCATTAACCAGGCAATGGAGTTTAAACCCAATGCTGTTGTTATAGGTAATGAACAACATTACAATAAAGTAAAAGATGCCCTTGATCCCCATTTCATTAAAGTTTTTTGTGGAGAGAAATCTCTTGAAGATATAGTAGAGTTTGACGGCATTGATATCATTTTAACGGCAATGGTTGGGTTTGCAGGATTAAAACCTACACTTAAGGCAATTCAGGCAGGTAAAAATATTGCACTTGCAAACAAAGAAACACTTGTAGTAGCAGGCAATCTAATTACCCGGGAAGCTATGAAAGCAGGTGTAAATATTTATCCTGTTGATTCTGAACATTCTGCCATTTTTCAATGCTTAGCTGGTGAGTTTCATAATCCCATTGAAGAAATATATCTTACGGCCAGCGGTGGACCCTTCAGGGGAAAATCAAGAGAATTTCTTAAAAATGTAAAAAAAGAAGATGCGCTAAAACATCCTAACTGGGATATGGGTTGTAAGATTACCATCGACTCAGCCACGCTCATGAATAAAGGTCTTGAAGTGATTGAAGCCCGCTGGTTATTTGCCCTGAAACCACACCAAATAAAAGTAATTGTGCATCCACAGTCTGTTATTCATTCCATAGTACAATTTGAAGATGGGTCTATGAAAGCCCAGTTAGGATTACCTGATATGAAGTTACCCATTCAATATGCACTTTCTTATCCGCAAAGGATAAGATCTGACTTTCCAAGGTTTGATTTCGTCGATTATCCCGAACTTACCTTCGAACAACCAGACAGGGAAACTTTCAGAAACCTCGATCTGGCATATACTGCCATGGAAAAGGATGGTAACATGCCCTGTATATTAAATGCAGCCAATGAGATTGCGGTAGCAGCCTTTCTTAAAGATAAAACAGGCTTCCTTGATATGCCTGAAATCATTGAAAAGTGTATGGAAAAAATACATTATATAAAGGATCCATCACTTGATGATCTTTGTGCAACAAACAAGGAAACACGAAAACTGGCACGTGAACTTTTCTACGGAGCCGGCCATACAAATAATGAAAATTTTTAAAATAAATAATCAACATTAGTTTTTATACATGGAAGTAGCAATTAAAGTAATACAGTTTCTTTTAAGTTTATCAATACTTATAGCCATTCACGAGCTTGGACATTTTTTGGCAGCCCGTTATTTCAATATAAAGGTTGAGAAGTTTTACCTTTTTTTTAACCCCTGGTTCTCACTGTTTAAAAAGAAAATCGGTCAAACAGAATATGGAATTGGCTGGCTGCCACTG
>JBHEOF010000051.1:20201-20488 GCA_046261715.1 Bacteroidales bacterium | reverse complement strand
AGTATGGACAGTAGAAATAGTGTATTTTTCCGTAATGGGCCTACTGGCTTTTATAGCACTTAAAAAAGCAAACTGGCGAGAGATCAATATTTAATTGTTTTAAAACAGGTGATTTTTAATTCTCAATTACTGTTAACACGGAGATTCAAGTGTGAAAAATTATGTAGGTTTGCACATGTTTATATGGCAGTCAGACCAGACTTTGAGAATAACCTTTCAATGTAAAGATCGTATAAAAATAAGTACTTCAGAGTCTGAATGATTTTTTCCAATATAAATGGTCTTAT
>JBHEOF010000051.1:514-20191 GCA_046261715.1 Bacteroidales bacterium | reverse complement strand
GTCTTTTGATCCGCCATTAAATTATTCTACTCCGTGGGTTGATTCTGTTTTTTATTCTCTTACTCCCGAACAACGCATTGCCCAATTATTCATCGTTGAAGTACAAAGTAACCAGAATCGCAGATATTATGAGCGTACCGGTCGCCTGCTTGTAGATTATAACATTGGAGGCGTAATATTTTTCAAGGGTGGACCTACAACACAGCTTCGTCTTACCAATGCCTGGCAGCGGCAAATGCAAACCCCAATGTTTGTTTCTATGGATGCTGAATGGGGACTGGCAATGCGTTTAGACAGTACATTAAGCTTTCCCCGGCAAATCACCCTGGGAGCCATAACCAATGAAAGGCTTATTTACCAGCTGGGGCTCGAAATGGGATGGCAAAGCTGGCGGATGGGTATCCATCTGAATTTTTCACCTGTGGTTGATGTAAACTCCGATCCGCGTAATCCTGTAATAAACTCACGTTCATTTGGCGAATGCCGTTACAATGTAGCACGTAAGGGAATCGCCATGATGTATGGTATGCAGGACGCCGGAATCATTGCAAGTGCCAAACACTTCCCCGGTCACGGCGATACAGATATCGATTCTCACTTTTCACTTCCTGTGCTTCAACATTCAAGGCAGGAAATAGACTCTGTGCATCTCTTTCCGTTTCAAAAACTTATTGATCAGGGTTTGCTTTCGATAATGGTAGCACATTTGAATATACCTGTTCTTGATCAAACTCCTGGAATACCGTCCAGCCTTTCACACTCTATGATTACCAAACTGTTACAACAGCAGATGGGTTTCAGGGGACTTATTATTACCGATGCACTCAACATGAAAGGAGTGTCGGATTTTTATTCAACGGGTGAACTGGAAGTACAGGCATTGCTTGCCGGTAATGATATTTTGCTCATGCCAGATGATGTTATTAAAGGCATTAACAGTATAAGTAAAGCAGTTGAAGAAGGCAGAATACATCAGGATTATCTGGACCAGAAAGTAAGAAAAGTGCTTTATTTCAAGGAACTGGCCGGGCTAAACAATTACAGGCCTTTGCCCTTGCGTAATCTTCATAATGACCTGAATGCAAAAAGATTTCAAGAGATCAACAAGCGACTTGCTGAAGCAGCCATTACTCTGATCCATAACCAGGATGATATCATTCCCCTGAAAAGGCTTGATACACTAAACATTGCCGCATTATCTATCGGATCTTCAACAGAAAATCCTTTCCAGACCATGCTTGCCAATTATACTGATATAAGCATGTACAGTATCAGCAAAAACCATAACAGCCAGCAAGCTGATCAGATTATAGAACAATTATCATCTTACAACCTGGTGATTGTTTCGTTACAAAACAACAGCATGTTCCCCGGCCGTAACTATGGCATAAGAGATGCAAATATTGATTTAATAAATAAGCTGTCATCGGTAAACAATGTAATACTGAATGTATTCGCCAGTCCATACAGTATTCAAAATTTTGATGATAACATACTCAATAATAAGGCAATAGTTGTTTCTTATCAGGACGGACGCGATTTTGAACATGCATCAGCTCAGCTTATATTCGGGGCATTACCTGCCCGTGGCAAGCTACCGGTTTCTGTGGTTCCTCATTTCCCGATTTATACAGGAATACAAACAAGAGGCCGACAAAGAATCAGATATACTGATCCGGAGGAAGAAGGCATTAATTCAGAAATGCTTAACCGAATCGATAGCATTGCCCTTATGAGTATTAAAGAAAATGTTTTCCCGGGATGCCAGATCGCTGTCATAAAAGACGGAGCAATGATATATAATCGTTCATTCGGATATCATTCCTATGATAGTATTACTCCGGTTAAGAATTCTGATATTTACGATCTTGCCTCTCTGACAAAAATACTCGCCACGACCACATCAATCATGAAGCTGAGTGATGAAGGAAAACTGGATATTGACAGTCCGTTGGGAGCCTATCTGCCCATTGCGCATGGGTCAAATAAAGAGAATCTGACAATACGTGAGATACTGGCACACCAGGCCCGATTGCGTTCATGGATACCCTTCTTTTTGTCTACTTTAAACGAAGGTAACCCAGACCCAAGGGTATTCAACAATGCCCAATCTGTTAATTACCCTTTTAAAGTGGCTGAAAACCTATATTTGAATAGAAGCTATCGCGATACCATTTTCAATGTACTATTAGATTCAGAATTGCTGACCCGGAAAAGATACATTTATTCAGACCTGGGTTTTATTCTTTTTGCCGAAATGATCAAAAATTTAACAGGACTGGGAATTGATCAGTACACTGAAGAGAATTTTTACAGGCCGTTGGGACTAAAAACCATGACCTACAATCCAAGGGATAGATTCAGTGCAGAAAGACTTATACCCACAGAAAATGATACATTGTTCCGCAAACAAAATATCTGGGGATATGTGCACGACCCGGCTGCTGCGATGCTTGGTGGAGTATCAGGTCATGCGGGTTTATTTGCAAATGCAACTGATGTGGCAATTTTTATGCAAATGCTTCTGCAGGAAGGAAGCTATGGAGGCATTCAATTCATACAGCCTGAAACAGTTCGCGAATTTACTACGACCCAATTTGCAGGAAATCAAAACCGGCGTGCCCTCGGATTCGACAAGCCAAACATCCGCCCGGCCGATATCAGTCCCGCTGCCGAAAGTGCATCTATATTTAGCTTTGGTCATTCGGGTTTTACAGGCACATATACATGGGTTGACCCCAAAGAAGATCTTGTTTATGTATTCCTCTCTAACCGGGTGCATCCTGATGCCTCCAACCGGAAAATTACAGAACTCAATATCAGATCTGATATCCATCAGGCTATTTATGATGCCATTTTTTTTCAAAGGTTTATGTTTAATACCCGCCTGCCCTGAATCTTTACTGACCCTTTAAATTGCTCGTAATTATGTTCGAAAATATAAACATTATTGAATGGGTTGGTTATGTGGGATCAGCTATTATTGCCATCTCACTTACAATGAGTTCTATAATACGATTACGTTGGTTTAACCTTTTGGGTGCATCAATTTTTTCTACCTATGGATTTATCATTGGTTCAATGCCGGTTGCGTTTCTTAACCTGTTCATTACACTCATAAATATATTTTATCTTACAAAAATATACTCCACCAGTGATTATTTTAAAATACTTCATATCCGGAAAGAGAACAGATATCTTGAATACTTTCTTGACTTTTTTGCGAAGGATATTAATAAATTCTTTCCCGAATTTTGCGATAAATTTAAGAACCATTTATACGATAATGAAAACCTTTTATGTATTCTTGTTATAAGAAATGCAAATGTTGCAGGTCTTTTTATCGGTCGAAAGATCAGTGATGATGAAATATTTATTGAGATTGATTTTGCAGTACCTGAATACCGCGATTTTAAAACCGGAAATTATGTTTACAGGCAAAATCAGAACCATTTTAAAGAATTGGGAATAAAAAAACTCATTTCCAGATCATCAAATAAAAAACACCAGCATTATCTCAGCAAAATGGGTTTCATTGAGAAGCTTAACAGTGATAGCAAAACTATATGGGTAAAAGAACTTAAGAATACATTATAATTTAACGTAAAAAATATGAACCGAACATTCAGATCAGTAATCATGTGGGTACTCGCCCTGGTGATCACACTGGCAGCAGTAGTTTATCAGCGGATGACAGGACCTACATATCCGGTAAGGGGAAAGGTAAGCATCGAAAATGAAGACATCAGGTATCGTTTGATCCGTTCATATCCACATCCCGAAGATGCACCTGTTAAGGTAGAAGTTGAAAACAGAAACATCAACGGAAGTTTTATTTACAAGCGTACCCCAAGTCATGATGAATGGACCCGCGAAGATATGGTAAGGGATGGTGATTATCTTATTGCATATATCCCGCAGCAACCTCCTGCAGGTAAATTAATGTACCAGATTACACTGGAGTCAGATAATGAAAGAATCAAACTTACTGAAAATCCTGTATTTATTCGTTTCAGGGGCGATGTACCCGCATTTGTGGTCATTCCGCATATAATCATTATTTTCATGGCAATGCTGCTAAGTACAAGAGCAGGTATTGCAGCAATTCTGAAAGAAAAAACATATAAACTTACCTTGTGGACATTGATAACTCTGCTGGTAGGAGGTCTTATTTTCGGGCCGATCATGCAGAAATATGCATTTGGTGCCTGGTGGACCGGCTGGCCATTCGGTACTGATCTTACTGATAACAAAACAGCTGTAGCTTTTCTTTTCTGGGCCTATGCTATGGTTAAGGTTTATAAAAACCGCTATCACCGGGGCTGGGTTTTTGCTGCTGCCATTATTACACTCATGGTATTTCTTATCCCACACTCAATGCTGGGATCTGAAATCGACTGGACCCGGGAAGCAATACCCTAAAAATAATAAAGAATAAGAAAAGGCTGTCTCAGAAGCATTATGTAGCCTTTACGCTTAACCTGTCGAAGCGGTTATCTGACTGATACTCAGCAGTCGTTTCGACAGGCTCAACAACCAAAAAGCTCTTTTAGGACAACCCCTTTTGTATTTTGCTACTGCTTACCGTGGCAATGTTTGTATTTTTTGCCACTACCACATGGACAAGGCTCATTGCGACCCACCTTCTTTTCAACCCTAACGGGTTCGGCCTTGCCACGAGTATCTCTTCCCGGCAGATCGCTGCGACCGGCACTCAATTTACTCATATCGGTTCGGCCGGGAGCGTCTGCGGCTTTAACCTTTGATGGGTCTTTCACAGGGAGTTGTGCTTTAAGCAGGAATGAAATAATATCTTTGTTTACTTTCTGAATCATTCGCTTAAATAACTCAAATGATTCAAATTTATAAATTAACAGCGGGTCTTTTTGCTCATAAGCTGCACCCTGCACTGACTGTTTCAGATCATCCATTTCACGCAAGTGATCCTTCCAGGAATTATCAATAATGGCAAGAGTAATACCTTTCTCAATGGATAAGGTTACTTCACGTCCTTCTGATTCAAAAGATTTTTTAAGATTAGCAAGCACATTCATGGTTTTCATACCATCAGTAACAGGAATGGCAATATTTTCATATTTTTCACCGGCATTCTCATAAACATCCTTTATCACCGGAAAGGCAATTTGCGCCAGATTTTTATTTTTCTCGCGATAGCGCACTGATGCCTGCTCAAAAAGCTCATCGGCCAGTTTAACAGATTTGGTATCAAAGAAAGAGTTTTCATCAAAGGGAATCTCTATTCCCAGGTTTCGGTACACTTCCATTTTGAAACCTTCAAAATCTATATTATCCTGGTATTCAATGATCATTTGTTCACAAACATCATACAAATTATTCGACAAATCAACAGCAAGCCTGTCGCCAAACAAAGCATTACGACGTTTTTTATAAATTACCTCACGCTGGGCATTCATCACATCATCGTACTCCAGCAATCTTTTTCGTATGCCAAGGTTGTTCTCTTCAACTTTTTTCTGTGCCCTTTCGATAGAGTTCGTGATCATGGAATGTTGAATCACTTCTCCTTCCTGCAGTCCAAGCCGGTCCATAATACGGCTTATTCGATCGGATCCGAAAACCCTCATCAGGTCATCTTCAAGCGAAACAAAAAACTGTGATGAACCAGGGTCGCCCTGTCGTCCTGCCCTACCACGTAACTGACGGTCAACACGACGCGATTCATGGCGCTCTGTACCAATAATTGCCAAACCGCCTGCTTCTTTTACGCCGGGCCCGAGTTTGATGTCGGTACCCCTACCAGCCATGTTGGTAGCAATGGTAACGGCACCGGGTCTTCCTGCTTCTGCTACAACCTGCGCTTCACGCTGATGTTGCTTGGCATTAAGAATATTATGTTTAATCTTACGCATGTTGAGCATCTTGCTCAACAACTCTGAAATTTCAACAGAGGTAGTACCAACCAGTACCGGTCGCCCATTACCAACAAGGGTTCCAATCTCATCAATAACCGAGTTGTACTTCTCTCTTTTGGTTTTATAAACCATATCCTCATGGTCTTCCCTGACTATGGGTTTATTTGTGGGAATTACCACCACATCCAGTTTATAGATATTCCAAAGTTCACCAGCCTCTGTTTCAGCGGTACCGGTCATACCGGCCAGTTTACCATACATCCTGAAATAGTTCTGCAGGGTTATAGTAGCATAGGTTTGTGTTGCTGCTTCAACCTTTACGTTTTCTTTTGCTTCAATGGCCTGGTGCAAACCGTCGGAATAGCGGCGGCCTTCCATAACACGACCGGTTTGCTCATCAACAATTTTCACCTTATTGTCCATGATGACATATTCGTCATCCTTTTCAAAAAGTGAATATGCTTTTAACAGCTGGTTAATGGTATGTACCCTTTCTGATTTGGCAGAAAAATCAGACAACAATTTGTTTTTCTTTTCAAGTTTTTCTTTATCGGAAAGGCTGCTTTTCTCCAGTTCGGCCATTTCTGAACCAATATCGGGCAGAATAAAAAACTCGGGATCATCAGATGCACTTGTAATCAGGTCAATACCTTTATCGGTAAGTTCAATCACGTTGTTTTTCTCTTCAATAACAAAGAACAATTCATCATCTATGATGTGCATGTGCTTATTGTTCTCCTGCATATAAAAATTTTCTGTTCTTTGCAGGATACTTTTCATACCGGATTCTGAGAGAAATTTAATGAGCGCCTTATTTTTGGGCAATCCCCGGTGGCAGCGAAGCAATAGTTCTCCTCCTTTTTTCTCCTTTTCCTTGTCCCCTTCACTGGAATGTAGAAGCTTTTTGGTTTCAGCAAGCATAGATGTAACCAGCATCCTTTGCGCTGAAACCAGTTTTTCCACTTTGGGTTTCATTTCATGAAACTCATGTTTCTCTCCCTGCGGAGTTGGTCCTGATATAATAAGTGGGGTACGGGCATCATCAATCAAAACCGAGTCAACCTCATCCACAATGGCATAGTTATGCTTGCGCTGCACCAAATCTTCAGGGTTTCGTGCCATATTGTCGCGCAGGTAATCAAAACCAAACTCATTATTTGTACCATAGGTTACATCAGCAAGATAGGCTTGTCTTCTTTCATCAGAACTGGGCTGATGTTTGTCAATGCAATCAACCTTTAATCCATGAAATTCAAAAAGCATTCCCATCCATTCCGAGTCACGTTTGGCCAGGTAATCATTCACAGTAACTATGTGAACGCCTTTACCCGACAAGGCATTCAAATAAACCGGCAATGTGGCAACCAGGGTTTTACCTTCACCGGTGGCCATCTCGGCAATTTTCCCTTTATGCAGGTGAATACCCCCGATAAGCTGCACATCGTAATGAACCATATCCCAGGTAATTTCATTACCCCCGGCCATCCATTTGTTTTTATAATAGGCCTTTCCACCCTGAATATCAATACTGGGTCGACTGGCAGCAAGTTCCTTGTCATGGTCTTTTGCAGTAACTTCCACTGTATCATTCTCTTTGAAGCGACGGGCTGTTTCTTTAACAACAGCGAATGCTTCAGGCAGTAACTCTATAAGTATCTCTTCTGTTTTGGTGTACTGGATTTTTTCAAGTTCATCAATACGATTAAATATCTTTTCTTTCTCATCCATATCCAGGTCGTAAGAATCAGCCTGCCCACGGAGTTCTTCAATCTGACTTGTTTCAACTTTTACATAATCACCGATCTTATTACGAAATTCATGAGTTTTCTCACGTAAATCATCATTATTGAGAAGTTTTATTTTTTCATAAGCATCCTGGGTTTGTTTTAAAAGAGGCATAACCTCCTTCAAATCACGTGTAGCTTTATCTCCAAAAATTTTTTTAAAAATGCTCAACATAAAATATTGCGGGTTTTATTGTATACTTCTATTTTACGATTGGGATATAAAAAGCCCAAATGGCAAAGTTAGTCCAATTATGCTAAAAAATAAATACTGCTTTTATATATTTATGAAGGGATAAAAAAAGCCGGCTTTCGCCGGCTCGAGATTTATTCTTTCTCTTTGTTAATATTCATCTTCATGGAAAAAGAAGTCATCCTTGGTAGGATAATCGGGCCAGATGTCTTCAATACTATCGTAAACATCACCTTCGTCTTCAATTTCCTGCAGATTTTCAATAACTTCCATAGGTGCTCCTGACCGCAGGGCATAATCAATTAGCTCCTCCTTGGTAGCGGGCCAGGGAGCATCTTCCAGTTTGGATGCCAATTCAAGAGTCCAATACATATTATGTGGTGTTTATAATTTTTGCAAAAGTAATTTTTTTTATAGAATTAGCAAGAAAAAAACAATAACTTGGCAACTTCTTTTCAGCTAATCAAAAAAAGCTTTTATGTCAAAGATTTTACATTTTGTTTTAATCTTTTAAAAATTACTTTCACCTATAGATATAATATCATTAAATATTTATAAAAAAACAACACCTGTTACGGTTGTGGTGGCTGTAACGCTTATAAATGAAGATTGTTTAATGTGGTTCTGCTTAATATAGCATTTTGCACTTTTATGAGAAGAAGTAACTTTAATGCTTTGTTTACAATATTTTTATTTGGGATGTTTTTTAATAAAGAATTAGTTTTGAACTGAAATTCTCAGAATAATAACTTACTGAAAATATTCATTTATGCATAATCCCATAAAAAAACTAGCTGCCATACATGACCTTTCCGGTATCGGAAGGGTTTCACTTACATCAGTAATTCCTATCTTATCATCCATGGGAATTCAGGTTTGCCCTCTACCAACAGCTGTGTTATCTTCTCACACGCAATATCCCGATTTTTACAAGGTGGATCTTACCGAACACCTGCATCCTTTTATTAATCACTGGAAAAACCTCGGGCTTGAGTTTGATGCCATTTACAGCGGATACCTTGCATCTGCAGCACAGGTTGAAATTGTGGAGTACATCATCGATACCTTTTACAAAGATGGAATTATGGTTGTTGTTGATCCTGTTATGGGCGATAATGGAAATACCTATACTTCCTTTGGTATTGAACTGGTTAAGGAAATGCAACGATTGATTGAAAAAGCGGACATAATTACTCCCAACCTTACCGAGGCAGCATTGTTACTCGATGAAAAATACAGTGAATATATTGATCTGGATACGCTTAAAAACTGGCTTCAAAGGTTATCAGAAAAGGGACCATCGACTGTAATCATTACCAGTGTGCCTGAAATGCCCAGAAATAAAACGACTTCAGTAATTGCTTATGAAAGCAAAACCCAACGTTTCTGGAAGGTATCCTGTCATTATCTGCCGGCCAATTATCCAGGTACTGGTGATTCTTTTACCAGTGCGCTTACCGGTTCGCTGCTGCAGGGCGACAGTCTGCCCATTGCATTGGACCGTGCCGTGCAGTTCATTTCTTACGGTGTAAGGGCGACATTTGGCCATAACTACGATACACGCGAAGGAATTATGCTTGAAAGAATCCTGAAAACACTTGATAATCCCGTGAGTATGGGCACTTATGAGCTGCTGGATTAAAAAAAATCAATTTTTAAATGGGCATTTAAAAAATTTATTTTACTTTTGCGCTGCTGATTCAGCAAAAACTTCTTTGAAAAGATGTTTATAACGAAGAGCGGAGAGAACAGGCTCGCTGATGCTCTGGCAACCCACCCTCCCGGGGGAAGGTGCCAAAACCTGCCTTAATGAAAGGAATTATAAACAAAAAAATTTATCATGTTTGCTACATTTTATTTTTTAAGTTTTAACACAGTATCTGACTTTTTCTGTTTTTCAGAACATTTACCTGTAAAAGTCTCCATAAATAACTTCATTCACACCGTGCATATGTCTATGCGCAAGCCTGGCTGCTGATCATTAATTGTTGATCGGTCCCGGGCGATACTTTCCTGACTTCCAATGGAAGGCATACCTCTGTTGTACCAGGCGAAAATTCTTAAAAATTCGAACCGAGCCGAAGACGCGCTCAGCGAAGCTATACTCAAAACAAAAAATCTCAAAACTATCAACTTATAAATGATAAACTCAATAACCTAATAACTTAATAACCTAATAACTCAATAACCCTCTAACCCAACAAATATGCTACATTACAAAAACACATTTACCCTTTTACTGGCGATGATAATCAGCATTGCCGCAACAAGCCAGGAACCGGTGGGCTACCAATTACCACCTCAGGAGATAATAGATCTGGTTGATGCTCCTGCTACCCCATCCACATCCATTTCGCCGGATAACAGTACTATCGCTTTTATAGGAAATCCCGGACTTCCTTCAATTGAAGACCTTGCACAGGAAGAACTTCGCCTTGGCGGAATGCGTATTGACCCCTTAACCAACGGCCCCAGCCGTTCTTCTTACGGTACTTCCATCACACTCACCAGCATATGGGGTGAAAATGAACGGATCGTAACAGGTTTGCCAAAAAGCCCACGGATAAGTAACTTCCGCTGGTCTCCTGACTCAAAGCATATGGCTTTCCTGCATACTACTGCAAACTACATCGAACTCTGGTTGCTGAATGTAGAAAAAGCAGAAGCTAAAAAGCTATCCAAACAGGCCATAAACAATGTAATGGGAAATGCTTTTTCATGGGCTTCTGATAATACAACCATTGTATTTACAGCGGTACCTGAAAACAGGGGTGAAACACCCGAAAGACCCAGGGTTGCTGATGGCCCCGTGGTACAGGAAAACCTGGGCCGCAGAGCTGCGGTGCGTACCTACCAGGATATGCTCAGCGACAGATACGATGAAGAGTTGTTTGATTATTACGCAACCAGTCAATTGATGAAAACCGATCTTAACGGGAATGAAGAAAAGATTGGAGAACCCGGCGTGATATGGTACTTCAGCATTTCTCCAGATGCAAAATATATGCTGGTTAACCGTATTGAAAAACCTTACTCTTATATTGTACCCTATAGCCGCTTCCCACAAACAATGGATGTAGTAAATATGCAGGGCGACAGGATTTACCTGGTGGAAGAAGTACCTGTTTCCGACAATTTACCCCAGGGATTTGGTGCTACCCGTGAAGGACGCCGCAGTGTAACCTGGCGCAACGATACCCCGGCTACTCTTTTCTGGGTAGAAGCCCTCGATGGTGGTGATCCTGCCAATGAAGCGGATTACCGTGATCAGGTTTTCTCACTGCCAGCCCCCTTTATTGGCCAGCCCACACCGGTTATCAAAACAGAACTGCGCTATGGAGGTATAACATGGGGAAAAGATGATTTTGCACTGATCAGCGAATCATGGAGACGCACCCGCCGCAGTATCACAAGCAGTTTTAATCCCAATTCAGAAAATGCGCAGAAAAATATCATTTTCGACCGTTCCTATGAGGACCGCTATAACGACCCCGGTCGTTTCCAGACTACAGCCAACGAAAATGGTCAGAGTGTACTTCTCCTTGATCGCCGTGGCCGCAAGATGTATCTTTTTGGACAGGGAGCATCACCCGAAGGTAACCGTCCGTTTATTGATGAGTTTGACATCCGCAGCGGCGAAACCAGCCGATTGTGGCGTTCCGAAGCACCCTTTTACGAAACACCCGTAGAGATCATTGATGTAAACCGCGAATTGGTTATAACCCGCAGGGAATCGAATGATATGCATCCAAATTTTTATATCCGGGATCTGCGCCGCGACCGCCTTACGCAAATCACAGATCTGCCCGATCCCTTTGAACCTTTGAAAGATCTGCATTCTGAAATGATCCACTATGAGCGGGAAGATGGTATTCCGCTCAACGGCACACTATACCTGCCTGCAGGTTATGATAAAGAAACTGATGGGCCGCTGCCTACCCTGCTATGGGCCTATCCACGCGAATTTAAAAGTGCCGATGCTGCAGGCCAGGTGAGTGGTTCGCCTTACACATATACACGGGTAGGAGCAACATCACCGGTTATGCTGGCAACACAGGGCTATGCTGTTCTTAATAATGCAAGCTTTCCTATTGTTGGTGAAGGAGATGATGAACCCAACGATAATTTTGTAGAACAGTTGGTTGCCAATGCTGAGGCTGCTATTAACAAGCTGGTTGAAATGGGCGTTACAGATCCTGACAAGGTCGCTGTTTCGGGCCACTCTTACGGGGCTTTCATGACCGCTAACCTGCTGGCACATTCCGATCTTTTTGCTGCAGGAGTGGCACGCAGCGGTGCCTATAACCGCAGCCTCACTCCCTTTGGATTCCAGGCTGAAGAGCGCACATACTGGGATGCACCGGAAATTTACCATACGATGTCGCCATTTACCTATGCCAACCGGATCACAACGCCTTTAATGCTGATCCACGGTGCAGCTGACAACAACTCCGGCACATTTCCCATGCAAAGTGAACGATTCTATGATGCACTGCGTGGTCATGGTGCCACCGTACGTCTGGTAATGATGCCCCACGAAGGACACGGATACAGTGCCAGGGAATCAGCACTTCACATGCACTGGGAATGGCTTGAATGGCTCGACAGATATGTGAAGAACAGATAGGGAGAAGGGAAAATTTCTTCTTGCCAAATAAAATATAATTCGTACTTTTGTACCCCCAAAACAGAGCAATGGTTCCGTAGCTCAGCTGGATAGAGCAACAGCCTTCTAAGCTGTGGGTCCCAGGTTCGAATCCTGGCGGAATCACGATAAAGCCCGGCGATTGTCGGGCTTTATTTATATGCAATATTGTCTTCGCTATTGTAGTTTAATCTGTTCGGATGATCAACCAAAATCATTGTTGAAAATTATTATGTATTCGGGCAAAGTACAACTCCCTGATGATCAGACCAAAAATTGTATTTGTACTAAAAAATAACAAACAGGTGTTTTCTATTATAGTATTAATCGATTTTTTTTATATTTTTGTATGAAAAATTAATACTTAAACAAATATATTTATTCGAATAATAAATTTTAATAATAATTAATTAACTGAACTTTTTTTAAAACCACTCATTGATTTAACTTGCATTGACTGAAAACAAAAAAACAAATTGATATGAAAACAATAAAACTACTACTATTCGGACTTTTCATCATTCTTTTAGGATGTGAAAAAGATACGGAAAATTTCCGTGATCATGATGATCCCATGCAAAGCAGGGTGACCCTGAAAAACCAAAGGGTTCCGGTTGTTCCGGGATTTGGGGTTAAGTCGCAGGCATCTGACCCGGTAATTATGTATGAATTCACATTGGTTGCCGAAGTGGATGCACCAACAATTGACGACCAGGTTGTGCAGGCTACACATGTTGAAATAATCGGAAACAGGGCTTTTGTTTCATATAACATGAGGGGCAGCCAAAACCTTGGAGCTATAGATATTATTGATATATCTGACCCGGAAAACCCTTTTATCATAAATACCATTGAATTTGATGACAAAGATGTAAATACCATTGGCTGGAATAATGATTTAATATGGTTTGCAGGACAATATTCCGAAGGAGCATACTATGGTTTTTATGACATACTGAATGACTCTTTAAATGTAAAAGACCTTACTTCATTTTCAGCAATGAGCATAGACATTAAAGACGATATAATCTACATTGTAAGTGGAGACACCGGCGGTTTAACGGCAATTGATGAAACAGGAGAAGAAACCTTTACTTCATTTGATGATGCACGGTCAGTTGTTGCCGGCGATGAAATTTATGTATTGACATCATCAGAAGTCTCCACATTGAACGGCATAAGCACTGATATTGATCCCGGTTACCTGCAAAGCGGATCTAAAGCCGATCTGGACGTTTCTGATTATTACTTATTTGCTGCCTTGAACCGCGGCGGAGTTTATATTTATGACAAGAATGACCTGTCTGTTTTCCAAACCCTCGATAGACCTCTTAATCCTGAAGGCTCATATGATGAAGATTTCGTAACCAATTCAGTTTCTTTTAATGAATTGTTGTTTGTTGCCGATGGTGGCGCAGGCATAAGGGTTGCCGGCAAAAATGAAAATGAATTTGTTGAGTATGGATACTTTGATTTTGGCGGGCCCTTATCTTCAAATTTTGTGAAATCAGAAAATGAATTTATATTCGTAGCAACAGGTTTAGGTGGTTTAAAAATTCTCACCTTTGAAGAAATAATAATTCCTCCGATTGAACCCGGTGAATATTGCGAAACCCTAAGTGATGATATTATTGAGATGTTCCCCGAAACAGAAGATGCAACCATTGCTCATCCTTACCTGTTTGATGGAGAAAACGAACTCAGGGTAATCACGAATCAACAAACAGATGTATATATCCAATTCATTTGGGAAGGTGCCGGCTGGACAAATACTTTCGGCTATTACACTTATGAACTCGGCAATGAGCCCCAAACAGTGAATGATATTGAGAAGAATGTAATTTTCCCGAATGCATCCATGACCGGTAGTGGTGGTAATTTAAATCAGGGAGATATGGTATTTCTTGGAAACTATCCGGCTAATACCGTTATAGGCTTTTATTTAACCGCTAAAGGATGGCAAAACGGCCAGATAGTAAATGGCACATATACGCATTATACAGATTATCAACTGAATGACAATGAAATGCAGCAACATCTGCTGTTTCTTGAAAACTGCTGCAACGAACTTGTTCTTACTTTTGAAGATATCCTTTTGCCAGGAGGCGACTTAGATTTTAATGATATCATCTTTACTATTAAAGATAACAACGAAGGTTATGTAAATTATCCTGAAAGCTTTAAGGAACAAGATATTTACTTCATTCCATTATGTGACGAGGAAGAAACTGACTGCACATGGACCGATGAAACAGCATTCGCCGGCTCCGATGCAGGTGCCGGCCCGGCATGGTGGTTTTATTTTGATAATACTGGTGACGAAATCAACTCATATCCTATATATGCAGGTCAGCAAATGATTGAGGGCGCCTATGCATCCTGGGATAACGATACATTAACAATTGAACTGGGTGAAAATATAGAACTCAGAGATGTAAATGAACCGGTAAAAATTCAAGGCTATATGGATGGTGAATTACCTTTATCCAGGCCAACTGCCGGCTTATTTACCACTTATAAAGGAGATGAACTTGTAATTGAAATACCGCATTATCCCTACTATGTCATTCATCTGGATGTAAAAGTTTGCAACTAATAAAAAAACCCGGTAAGTCCGGGTTTTTTTATTCTTTTTACTTTGATAAAACCTTCCCGTGTAATTTTTTGTTTAGTTTTTTATAATGAGCAGCAGAAAAACGTGCATCTCCCAAACAAGTAACATTTACTGGTAAATTATGAAGAAAATTCTGATTTTTGTTTCATCAATAATTATTATCATGTCATCTGGTAACTCAAAAGCACAGACAGAGCAACAGAAATACACATTAATACAGCAGTTCCCCGGTTTCGAAGTAAGGTTTTACCCACCTGCAATAATGGCCTCGGTAAATACAAATGCAAATTCATACCGCGAGCTAAGCACACCTGGTTTTCGCACCCTGGCAGGATATATTTTCGGCGATAATACTGATGGTAAAAAAATTGCCATGACTGCTCCTGTTCATATGGATATCGGACAAGACGGTTCAAGTATGAGCTTTGTTATGCCTTCAGAATATGAATATGACGACTTGCCCGAACCGTTAAGTAATGCAGTAATTCTTGAAGAAAGAAAACCTGAATATGTTGCTGCACTTACCTTTGGCGGCTATGCCAGTGATGATAAGATCAAAGAAGAGAGTGAAAAATTACTCAAATACTTAAAAGACAATAACATTACTCCGGTGGGCAACTTCCGTTTCTTGGGATACAACAGCCCCTATAAATTCTGGAAACGCAGAAATGAAATAATTGTGCAGATTATATGGGATTAATTCTTTAGGTTTGCAGCAAAAATTCTGTCATGCAGGAATGCCTGGGAAATCTGTATATTCATAACGGAACATTAACCGATACGTCACACTTTGACGATTCCTTCCTTAATCATCCGCATTACATTTACGAAGTTTTCAGAGTTATTGATAAAGTTGCGCTTTTTCTTGAAGATCACCTTCAAAGACTGCAGGATACCTGTAAATTGTCGAAACACTGCCATGAGTTCTCATCAGAAGAAATGAAACGCTATGTTTATGAAATAATTGATGCAAATCAGTTACATGAAGGCAACATGAAGATTGTATTATACCAGAAGCAGGGAACCGGTCCGCATTTTCTGGTATATATTTCAGAACATCAGTATCCAACTCAGGAACAATATAAATCGGGTGTGCCTGTATCTCTTTTTAAAGGTATACGCATAAACCCCAATGCCAAAGTAATGGATGTGGAATTACGCAGGGCTGCAAACAAAATGAAGCAGGAACGGGATGTATATGAAACCCTGCTGGTTGATGATGATGGTTGTATTACAGAAGGCAGTCGTTCAAACGTGTTCTTTATACGAAAGAAACAGGTCATAACCCCTCCCCTTCAGGATGTATTACCCGGAATTACCCGCAAACACATCATGGAGATTTGCCGTGAGTTATCGCTTGATATAGCTGAAGAAAAAGTACCCGCGCGTTCTGTAGTAATAATAGAAGCTGTATTTATTTCAGGTACTTCCCGAAAAGTATTACCTGTAAATCAGATTAATGATCTGGAATTTGATCCAGATCATCCCATTACACGAAAAATACAAGCAGGGTTCAACAAAAAAGTAAATGATTATATTTCGCATCAGAAGCAAAAAAAAGATTGATTCGCCCAAAAAATGTTCCCGTTCATTTGCGGACAGTTCTGATCATTTATGAACAACGAACCAGATATTTACGGTATAGAAAAGATATCAATCCACTGATATTCAGCCGCTAAAAAACATTGGTATACTTTTGGAGTTCAAATGGTAAAATTACAGTAAAACCCAAAGGATATGATATCAAATTATCTGAAAACCGCCATTCGCTTTCTCACCAGAAATATTTCCTTTGCTATTATAAACATCATAGGACTAACAGCGGGTATTGCTGCTTTCCTGCTAATAGCCCTTTATCTGCAGGATCAATTAAGCTACGACCGCCATCTGCCTTACCCCGAAAGAGTTTTCAGACTTGTAGGCATACAGGAACCGGAGGGGCTTGACAAACAACATGTATCCTATAGCAGTGCAGCCTGGAAACAATATATTAAAGAGAATATTCCCCAGGTTGAAGAAAGTTTCCGTATCATGCATGCATATGGTATTATTGTGGAAGTAGATGATAAGGTTTTCAGGGAAAATAACTCTTATTTCTCGGAAGGCAATGTTTTAAAGCATCTTGGATATGAGGTCTTACATGGAGGCAATCCGGAAAATATGCTTATCGAACCCAATACAGCTGTAATAAGCAGAATCGCTGCTGAAAAATTTTTTGGAAAAAGCAATGCAGTTGGAGAGATTTTCAGAATGGCAGGTCAGGATTACCTGGTTACAGGAGTTTTTGAGAATGAAGATATTAAAACCCATCTTCACTTTAATATATTACTTTCATTTGCCACGGTTGACCCCGAAACTCCTTATCTCATGCATTTCGGTAACAATACACTTGGCACCTACATTGTAATGAAGCCTGGAACAGATGTAAATGACGCAGAAACCCTGATCAACAAAAAATATGAAAGCATTGTTATTGAAGATCCCGATTTAACCATGAGAATAACCTTTTATGTCCAGAACATTAAGGATATCTATCTCCGTTCGGGTCATATAAAATTCCACATGCGCACACATGAGGGCAGCATAAACAACGTTTTAATATTCAGTATAGTGGCTCTGCTTATTCTTGCTATTGCCTGCATTAATTTCATCAATCTGGCCACAGCCAATTCAGCAAAAAGAGCCAAAGAAGTTGGACTGCGAAAAGTTTTGGGAGCCGGCCGCAACAAACTGGCAATTCAGTTTATCGGGGAATCAATGTTACTGACGTTTTTTGCCATTATTGCTGCTTTAGGAATTGTAGAACTCATATTACCATACTATAATGAGTTACTTGATACACAATTAAAAATAAACTTCACAGGAAATATTCTTTTTAATGTGGGTTTACTGGCAATCCTGGTTTTCGTTGGAACAGTTTCAGGCTTTTATCCGGCTGTCTATCTGTCAAGATTTCAACCGGGCAATGTTCTCAGGGCAGGCAATGGCAGTGGAAAACCAAAATCTGCTGGTCTCAGGAAAGTACTTGTTGTTTTTCAGTTTGCCATTTCCACTGCAATGATACTTGCCACTGCAATAATACTGCACCAGGTTAATCATATGCAGAAAAAAGACCTTGGATATAATGAAGAAAACATTTTATCCATATTTAACCGGCAAACAACAGACTACGAACAGATAAGAGGTTTCCGGAACAAATTAATGCAGATGCCTGAAGTAGTTTCGGCGGGTATTTCAAGTGGTTATAATGGTGTGGCAGGTCGGCAAAGTACCATTCAAACAGCTGATACAATCCCTGCAACCCTAATGGTTAGATATGGCTATGTTGACCCGGATTTTTTCCCCACCATGGAAATTCCTGTTGCAGAGGGCCGGAACTTCAGTCATGATTTTGGTACTGACCCACAACAGACTATGATCATTAACCGGGCTGCACAACGCGCCCTGGGCTGGGAAGACCCCATTGGTAAGCGCATCGTTAATAATGATTTTGAAGAATACGATTATTTTACTGTTATTGGTGTAATAGAAGATTATCATTATTACTCGCTTCATAGTACTATTGAGCCTGCCGTTTACTATTGGAACCCTGGTGATATGCCGGTAATCAATGTTCGGTATCAAACAGCCAATCCTTCATCATTCATGAAAAAAATAGAGTCAGAATACAACAGTTACTTCCCGGGTTATTACTTCCAGGGACATTTCCTGAGTGAACTGTTGGCCCGTCAATACCGTTCAGAAAATAATACTATGCAGATTTTCATGGGTTTTGCCTTGCTTTGTATCCTGATCTCCTGCCTCGGATTATTTGGACTTACTTCCTTTATGGTAAATCAGCGAAGAAAAGAGATAAGCATACGAAAAGTTCTGGGCGGAAGTGTACTACAAATTAATTTCATGCTGTTACATGAATTTCTGAGATGGATATTGCTTGCTGCAGTTATTGCGTTTCCTTTCACATGGTCATTTATGGATCGCTGGCTGAGCAATTATGCCTATCATATCAGTATTGGAGCCGGTCATATACTTATTACACTTTTAATAATTACAGTTATTGCCGCAACTACAGTACTTTCCTTATCTACACGTGCAGCCAGGCAGAATCCGGCAACAGCGATCAAATATGAATAATTTTTATGGTGATTGTTGAATAATTGGGTGTAAATCCGTCAATAATTAATAATTTGGCAAAAAAAATAGTTATGCCATATACTTTTCAGAATTCACCGGGTAAATTAACACAGGATCTGAACAAAGCTTTTGGGAAGACCTTACTGGAAGAATTTAACAGGATCGGACTGAAAATAAATATTACGGAGTGGAGTATATTATCCTTTCTGTCGCATAAAAAAATCTGCACACAAAAGCAGATCAGTGAATTCCTGGGTCTGGAAAAAGTATTTGTAAAGCGCACACTTGACCGGATGGAGAAAAACGGCTGGATAAACAGGAGCCAGGGAAAAGAAGATAAAAGATACAATAAGCTCTTTCAGAAAAGTAAACTTTGTAAAACCTCCCCAAAGAGATGCTGATGTGATAAGAGG
>JBHEOF010000051.1:0-504 GCA_046261715.1 Bacteroidales bacterium | reverse complement strand
AAACATTGATGAATCAGACTATCTGCTTTTTAAGAGAGTTTCTTTACATATAATAAAAAACCTGGAAGAGTGATATCTTCCAGGTTTTTAAATCAAACGTTAAAAACTTAACAAACAAAACTAATCATTATCAACCAGGTATTCTGTATTAACTGTTACTTCAACTACATCGGCAATATTACTGGCAGGTTTTCCTCTTGAAAATGTAATCCCATAATCTTCTAACCTGACATCAAACTTAGACATGGATGTAACTTTATCACCTTCAACGGTTACTGTGCCTGTCTCTTTTATATTCTGGGTCTCACCACGAATTGTCATTTGCCCATCAATAACAGCATCATAGACTCCATTGGTATCAAAATCAATTTCATCAACGTTGATTATTTTACCCTGGAAACGTGCATGGGGATATTCCTTGGTGTGCAAAAACTTGCGCTGATTAAAATGCCGTTGCATCAAAGATTTTTCAAATTCAAAACTTTGCATCGGCACTGTAAACAT
>JBHEOF010000050.1:16931-21199 GCA_046261715.1 Bacteroidales bacterium | reverse complement strand
GGAAGGATTCGAACCTCCGAAGGCGAAAGCCAACAGATTTACAGTCTGCCCCATTTGACCGCTCTGGAACCCCCCCGTAGTATTATCAAAGATCGGTTGCTTTCAATTTTTGTGTGGGCAAAAGTAGAAAAAAATTGCCTGATATATAATATTTTTCTGAGCTTTTTTGCGATTACAGATCTTTCAGGCTGTCTTTGAACTCATTCCATTCTTTAGAGTCGTATTCCCTGTAAGAATCCCTGTAATGTTGTTCTGTGAGTTTAATAAGACTTTTGGCTCTTTCTAGTGAAGCCGGATGTGTACTTATCCATTGTAATTCTTCAGGGAGTAAATCAAACTCATCGGCAAACCGTTGAAAAATATCAGCAAGACCCCGGGGATTTATGTTCGCATTTACCAGGTACTCAAAAGCAAGCTGGTCAGCTTCACGTTCGATGGTTCGGCTGTATGAGTTCGATGCAATCATTTGAGCCACTTCCCGCAGCAATTCCATATTATAATTGCCCGATACAGATGCAAAAAGAACAGAGATTCCTATCTCCCTGCTAAGCTTTTTCATTACATGCCCGGATTCAACATGAGCTATTTCGTGTGCAATGACGCCGGTAAGCTCTTCAGGAGTTTCTGTAAAGTCAACTAATCCGGTTAGAATAATTATGCTGTGCCCGGGCAGTGCAAAAGCATTTACGGTATTACTTTGCATTAAGTAAATATCAATGCTATACGGGTCAATGTTATTACTGTTGAAAAGATCATCAAGTATTTCATCAAGATAGTCATTTACTTTGTCATCTTTTACTTCAGTATATTGCTGACTGAAAATATTCAGAAAAATATCTCCCAGTTTTTCTTCAAGAGTTTCTATCCTCTGATCTATTCCTGTGGCTTTTTTTAAATTGATCTTGCTAAATCCCAGCCACAGAAGTCCTGCCAGGGCAATAAAAACAAATAATTGTATGAGGAATTTTCTGAACATTATTGTATTATATTTTCTGATTTTTCAGGTTGTTTTACAACAGAGTTGGTGAGAGGACCAACAATGGGCCATTCAATATGCCTGCCTTTGCGGGTTTCAATGGCAGTATAAATGGTAGCAATAAATTCAACCAGGTTTATGATGAATACAACTATAATGTAAGCGACAAAGTTATTGCTTAATTCACTATCCCTGAAAATAATACTGAAAAACCAGATAAAGGCAGGTGCATTAAACAACAAAAGAATGATTTGAGAAAACAGTGCCTGTGTGCAATGCCATCTTACAAAAAAAGCTGCCTTGCGATTGGCACCATAAAAAATTAAGGTTGCAATCAGGTTAAAGATGGGCAGGGGTAAACCTGCCATAATAGCGATCATTGACATCAGGTAACTATTAGAAGCTTTCTCTGATTGATGATCACGATTTATATGCTCCAGATGAGATATCTCTTTCATAAGAATTTAAATAAATTCCATACCCAGTTAATGAGTACGAGTATTATAGCAATAATTGCAACAGGTCTGTTTCTGAAAATGTTCTCTACACGTATGAAAAATTCGTAAAATGTATCCTTCCGGCGAATAACATCATAAAAAATCCAGGCAGGGAAAGTTATCATAGAAGCAAACATAAGTAAGCCCAGCGGATTCCACCATAAAGCTTCTGCAAGTTGTCCCTGCGCAAGGGTTGTAACAGAGCGGGTTATGCCGCAGGATGGGCAGGGTACACCTGTAATATCTCGCATAAGGCAAAAACTGAGATCAGATTTGTTTGTTGCCACAAAACTTTCGGTTTTGCTTAAGTGATATGCTATCCAGATGTACCCTGCCGAACAGATTGATATAACTAAAAGGTAGAGTTTATTTCTACTCATCAAAGTATTTAGTAAATAAATTGTCGCAGTTTTTCCATATTTTTCTCCCTGGTAATTCCCTGAATAAGGAACCAGTCAACGATTGTCCAGATGCCTAAACCGCCGCAGGTAAGAAGTTTTGCAATTCCTAAGCCTGTATCTCCTATCATAAATCGGTCTATTCCTAACTGACCAACTATGACCGAAATAATGAGCATTATGGTCGGATCTTTTAAATTCATTGATTGAACCATAATCCATTTTGAATCATCAAGTTTTAGCAATTGATCTTTGATTTGTGGGATTTGCATGCTTTCAAAATACTTGCTGTTAGCCATGATAAACATGTCAACTTTGTTCTCTTCCATGTGTGGGTTTTTTTGATTTGCCTACTCTTTAGGATTTTCGGTTTCTCCCCGTTTTGAAAGGTATCGGCTCCTTTTTGAGTCATCATTTCTATATTGAACAGCAGCAAAAATAAGAAAAAATATATAAATGTTAATATTTTTAAAACAAAGTTAATAATGAGCTTTATAAATGATTTTTTTCTACAACTCCACAAAGCTTCAAAAATTAATTAGCAACTATTAACTTTGCTTTGGCATAAAAACAGTAAACCATGCCTGATGAAGTATTTTTACATGCGCTATTGAATGAAGCACGTTTTCGCACCAGCAGGAGCAGTGGAGCTGGTGGTCAGCATGTAAATAAAGTCAGCAGCCGTGTTGAATTGTGTTTTGATATAAATGCTTCAGCAGTTTTATCGGAAGATCAAAAATCCAGATTGTTCCAGAAACTATCTTCACGCATAAATAACCGCGGCGAATTGGTATTGGCAAGTGAAAAAACGCGCTCGCAACATCAAAACAAAGAAGATTGTATTCTCCGTTTTAATGATCTGATAGATTGGGCGTTTACACCTGAAAAGAAAAGAGTTCCCACCCGTCCTTCCAAGGCTTCCCGACTTAAACGGTTGGAAAAGAAGAAGCAGCACTCCATGAAAAAGGATCAAAGAAGAAAACCGGATATATAAAAAAAAGCCACTCTGATAAAAGAACGGCTTTTAAATTTTGTGTTCACTAAAAATAATTTTACAATTATTTCACCGGAGCATTTTTAAGCGTTTCAACCAGAAACTCCCAGAAAAGGCCAACAGTTTTAATATTTACCTTTTCATCGGGTGAATGGGGATTACGGATGGTGGGTCCGAATGAGATCATATCAAGATTAGGATAAACCCCACCTATCAGACCACATTCCAGCCCGGCATGAATTACTTTTACTTCAGGAGTTTTTCCAAATTTGTCCTTATAAACTTCCTTCATGGTTTGAAGTATGGGAGAGCCGGCATCTGGCTTCCAGCCGGGGTATGAACCGGCATGTTCTACTTCTGCATCCGCCATTTCAAATACTGAACGCATCATATTGCAAAGGTCATCCTTCGCTGAATCAACGGAGCTTCTCTGTAAAGTACAAACTTCAACTTTTTGTCCGTCTGATTTAACAATAGCCAGATTGGTACTTGTTTCAACTACCCCGGGCAGGTCATCGATCATACGAATGACACCGTTAGGACAGCCATAAATTCCATTGAACAGGTTGGTTGCAACTTTGGGGTCAATAACCGTTGATGGTACTTTTATTTTACTAACCTGTATAACAAAATCAGGTTCTACGTTTTTAAGCTCATTTTTGATTTTCAGGCTCAATTCTTCTGCAAATTTCTTGAAATTCTCTTCATTTTCCTTAGGAACTACAACAATGGCGGTTGCTTCGCGGGGAATGGCATTTCTCAGACTGCCTCCATCAATAGAGTGAAGCTGAAGGCTGAAATCGCGGTTTGCCTGCCAGAGTAAACGGTTCAGAATTTTATTGGCATTGCCGCGGCCCAGTTTAATATCGAGGCCCGAATGTCCGCCTTTTAAGCCTTTAACATCTACTTTATATGCTTCCACAGCGCCAACTACATCAGTTTCATCATAATGAAACAAGGCATTGGTATCAATACCGCCGGCGCAACCAATATACAGTTCCCCCTCATCTTCCGAATCAAGATTCATGAGAATATCTCCTTTCAAAAAGCCTTCTTTAAGTGCAAAGGCACCTGTCATTCCTGTTTCTTCATCAATGGTAAAAAGGCATTCAACAGGACCATGCTCAAGATCATTTGATGCCAGTACCGCCATGGCTGCTGCGGCACCTATTCCATTATCGGCTCCCAGGGTAGTACCACGGGCTTTTACCCATTCACCATCAATCCAGGGCTGGATAGGATCTTTTTCAAAATCGTGTTGTGTGTCATTGTTTTTTTGCGGTACCATATCAAGGTGGCCCTGCAAAATAACGCCTTTCCGGTTTTCCATTCCGGGAGTTGCCGGTTTGCGGATAATCACATTTCCTACTTCGTCTTTTATCGTTTCGAGACCAAGGTTTTTG
>JBHEOF010000050.1:0-16921 GCA_046261715.1 Bacteroidales bacterium | reverse complement strand
GAATATTGCAAATCTCTTCAAAATAGTTCCAAAGTGTTTTGGGTTCAAGGTTTGATAATACTTTTGTCATGATTTATTATTTTAAGATTTCATTAAAAGTTATAAGTTTTTGCATATACATTTGAGAAAAGAAACGTGTTACTCTATCTTCGGCAGGATCGATTTTTTCTTTATGTTTCTCCTTTAAGATTTCGCAAATATCGCGTACATTTCTTTTGCCGTCGCTCAGTAACCAGGTATCTGTGCCCAATTCATCAAGCTCTAAGGTAATATAAGGATGCTTTAATCGGGGTTGCAGAATTTTTTTCCCCAGAAAATCTTTGAAACGCGGTATCAATATGGTTATCGTGCCGTTTTCATTTCTTTTGTGATCAAACAAGGATATAGGTGTAAGATTAAGAAAATTTGCATTTTTAAGAATTTTCTTTCTTTTAAAATATCCTGCCTGCTTATGCATCCTGAAATAAATGTAGTTGGATTTGATAAATTACTAGCGTATGCAAACCTAATGATTTTTTGATGATTACAGATTTAAAACATCATAAAAAAACATACAGCTCTGATGAAAATACCAGGTTTACCTGTAAATATGTACGATCTTTTTGGTATTAAAATATTCTTCTTCAAAAAAAACAGAAATATCAAATATTTTATGATTGAATGATATTTCTGTTAATTCTTTATGAAAATCTCCACCTTTCAGATACAGCGCGCCATTTTTCAAAGTGTTCTTGTTATCATTACCTATTTTTGTTTCAATCCATTCCATAAATAAGGGCAATGCAGTAACAGCTCTGCTGACAATAAAGTCAAATTTATCGTTAATTTTTTCAGCTCTTTCCTGTATTGCTGTTACATTCTTAAGCTCAAGTTCTCTGGCGATTTCATCAACTACTTTAATCTTTTTTCCAATGGAATCAACCAGTGTGAAATGGCATTGGGGGAATAAAATCGCCAGTGGAATTCCAGGAAACCCTCCACCTGTTCCCACATCCATTATTTGTGTCCCCGGAGCAAAATTGATGACTTTGGCTACTGCCATTGAATGCAGCACATGTCGTATATAAAAGTTAGAGACATCTTTGCGGGATATTACATTGATCTTACTGTTCCATTCATCATAAAGAGGCTTTAGTTGATGAAGTTTTTCACTTTGAAGGGGATTCAGTTGCGGGAAATACTTTTTTATTAACTCCATGGGTCAGCATTTTGTCAATTATTTGTCAAAAATACGGATTTATGAGTTGAATCTTTTACATACACCCTTAACAATTGTGAATTAAAAAGAATTCAATGATGAAGAATTTTGCTGAAAAATAATTAGGTTTGCATAAGTGTCAATTAATTAACCAATTAAACTAACCATACTGCATATGTCAAAGTTTATCCATAATATAATATTGCCCTTGATTTTCATAACATCAGTTTTTTCTTCCGTGAACGGGCAACAGCAAATAACCCTTGAAGAATATATTGAAAGGTTCAAGGATATTGCAATGGAAGAGATGCGAACAAATGGAATACCGGCCAGCATTAAACTTGCACAGGGAATTCTTGAATCGGGATTTGGAAACAGCGATCTGGCGGTAATAGGAAATAATCATTTTGGAATTAAATGTCATGGATGGGCCGGGCGCACCTTTTTCAAGGATGATGATGCCAGAGATGAGTGTTTCAGGGCATATGATAATCCTGATGAATCTTACAGGGATCATTCTGAGTTCCTTACCGGTCGAGAGCGATATGCAGATTTATTTAAACTCGATATGACAGATTATAAGGGATGGGCAAAAGGACTCAGAAAAGCAGGGTATGCTACTAACTCTAAATATCCTGATATGATTATTGGCATTATCGAACGTAATAGTTTATATGAATTTGATCAGCTGGTAATTGCCACACTCAATGGCAAAACACCGGCCGGAATCAACTCGAGGCCTGCAGTTCAGACTGCCGGGTGGAATACATCAGGAGATCAATTAAACCGCCAGGATCCGGATCAGGAGCGCGAAATTCATGAAAACAACCGGGTAAATTACATTTATGCCCGGCAAGGTGACACCGCTGAGAGTATAGCAGAAGAATTTGGAATGTGGCCCAGGGAAATTTACCGTTACAATGATATGGAAAGCAGTGGTGGTTTAAAAGTTGGGCAGATGGTTTACCTGCAGCCCAAAAGGCGAAGGAGCAGTGAACAATATCATTTTGTTAAGTCCGGAGAAACCATGTATGATATTTCTCAAAAATATGCTGTCAGATTGAAAAGTTTATACAAGAGAAATAATATGGAAGAAGGGCAGGAGCCTGAAACCGGACAAAGGATTTACCTGCGGGGCCGGGCACGCGATTAGGTATTTTTCATAGTTTAAGAGTGAAGAAAAAACTCAGGATTTTTAATTTATCGCCAGCTCAAAGGCACCATGATGCCTTACCGACCAGCACTCTACACCCAAACTTTCACATTCCTCCATCCATCTGCTGGTTTGAAAAAAATTGTTTGAATGGTCTATAATAACCTTTGCTGAAGGGTATAGCTTGTTAATATTTTCGATCCGTATCTGTGGATTTCCTGAAATTATTACATAATCCATGTCAATCACATCATATTTAAAATCTCCGACCATATCTTCATCTTCTTTTGGTAATATGTTGTCATCTTCAAGGATTTTTAAGTTCAAACCTGCAAAGTGAATGAAAGCATCCGTTTTGTAAAAATTATCAGTTTTGAAATTTTCTTCATTCATTGCCAATGGATAGATACGAGTTCCTTTGATCCCTTTCTGCAAACGATTCTCCTCCACATGAAAGGAAAGGCTTCTTTGGTCGGCAAGTGTTTTCTCACAAGCCAGAAAATAACAATTCTTTCCTGAAAAGAAGTCAATACCCGTTCCCCCCGGAATATGGTAAACAACCATTTTCTGTTGTCTCTGATTCTGAATATTTCTGACTGATAAAGAGCCGGCAAGAATTAATACCACTGTTAATATAAAAAAGGCATACCTTTTCCTTGCATGTATCCAGTAAAGTCCGGCAAGTAAAATGATTCCAAAAATGAAAAGTGCTTCATGAAAACTTATAAAAACATTGTAGGCTACCGAACCGGGCATTCCCTCAATTAATTTAACTGCATTATGCATAATAAAAATAAGGGAGGATAATACCTTACCGATTATAAAGGAAAGAAACGGAACAGGTGAAACCATAAAAAATAAGATTCCTGCTTTTATGATCAGTCCTGTTAAAGGTATTACAGCCAGGTTGGTAAGCAAAAAGTAATTAGGGAACTGATTAAAGTAATAAAGAGCCAAAGGGCCGGTTCCCAGTTGGGCTGCCAGAGAAACGGTAATAATCCCCCAGGAATAATCAAGTAAACGGTTTTTAAAATATAGTTGACGGTAAAATAGGGGCTGTAGCCAAACAATACTGATTACTGCAATATACGAGAGTTGAAAGCCTATACGGTAAATGATAAATGGATCAAGCAAAATAAGAAGAAGGGCTGATGCTGCCAGTGTATTGTAAATATTGGTACTTCTGCTGAAACTTTGCCCGATTGCCAAAAAACTAAACATGGTTGAAGCACGCAGCACAGAAGGAGAAAACCCGGTTATAGCAGCATAAAACCAAATCAAAAGAATAATTAAGAGAGTTTTCAGGACTCTGCCATATGGCAGACTTTTCATGAAGTTCAGTAAAATATTAAGTACAAGAAAGATAATTCCCACATGCAGGCCCGAAACACAAAGTATATGCATGGCACCGGCACCGGCAAATTCGCGCTGCAGATCCTCATCAAGATAATCACGGTAGCCCAGTAACAAAGCTGATGCGACAGCAAACTCACGTCCCTTGATATTGTTTGCCTCAAGGGTTTCAAGTGCTTTGGTACGCATTGAATGAGCCAGTGAAACAACAGGATGACCTTCGTTTTCACCGGTTTTATACCATTGCCCTGATCGACGATAGGTTTGATGGAAAATATTCTGGTTGGCCAGAAAATTTTTGAAGTTAAAAGCATTTGGGTTTTGTGGCGGTTGTACTTCCTGTGTATTGTTTTCCAGAAAAACAATATCACCATATGACAGGGTGGCAGCAAGTGAATCCTTCTCAAAATATGCTATGAGCCTTCCCCTTGCTTCTTTTAGGGTATCATCCGCAAGGATATGGGTGGCACGGCCTATGATCTGATACGTGTTGGTTTTTTCTGAAACCGGTTCGGTGAGTTGTATTCTGAGATACGAATTATCAAGGGTTTGATTGCTGAAATGTACCGGTTCATTTTTTTCATATCTGTCCTGGGCAAGCAGATACCCGGCAATTAAAAAGAATAGCATCAGGTTAAGACCGAAAGCGAAACGATAGTTAAAGTTTTTTTGAAAGTATTTTTCTATGATTATTGCCAGTGAAAAAAATAGAATAATCAAGCCGGCAGCCTGGCTCAATGACAAAAAAAATTGTGTATGCTTAAAAACTACAATTCCTGTTATTACAGGAATGACAATTCGAACCAGGGGAATGTTTGAATAATGCGTCACAGCATAAAATTTACTTCAAGGTAGTAAATTTTGCTATTAAATACAACTGTGTAAATGATTGGATTATTCTTTACCAGGTAATATCTGTTTCCAAATATTTCAAGGTTGAATTGCGATAGTAAAATTTCAAAATTTCATTTCGCGAATACCCAAGTTTTGCCCTTTGCATAGCACCTTCCTGGCACAAACCCACTCCGTGGCCGTATCCTTTACCCTCCAGATGCAGGGTTTCGCCGTCTTCATCAAGCGAAATAGTAAAAAAAGTTGATCGCAACCCAAAATGTTCCCTGATATGACGAAGCGGAATAAGCCCTTTATCATCAAGAAATTGCTTTCGGGAAGATTGTCTGTAACCTGTTATTCCTTTCCACTCATCTTCACCGGGATTGTAATGAAATCTTTGTTGAAGAAACTTTCTCAATTCATCAGAAGAAATAGATGTTTCCCATCTCGCACCGGGCATTTCGCTGCAATATTCATCCTTGGTGGCTCTTAAATATGGCAGGGCTTCTGCCCATAAATTTTCTGAATTTAATGTGTGTCCGCCGCAATTGGCATGATAAACGGTATTTAGCAGGTTTCCATTCAGATCAGTTAATACCTCGCCACGACATTTGTCCACTGCGGTGATTATTGATTTATCTGTTGATTTGCCGTAATAGGCCTGACAGTGTACCTTATCGCAAAGGTGAAAACCTTCATGAGCATGACGATTTAAATTTCTTAGTGCATAGGTGCGGATTATGATGGCCTGAACCTGGTAAAATATGTCATGCTTATTAAATCCCGACTCCCATTGCACTGTGCCGGCAACATAGCTTTCAAAAGGAGTTCGGTTTATCATTGAAAAGCTGCCGTTTTTGATCATTAGGGTCAAATTTCCGTCATAACCCCTTATATGTAAATCATCGTGCGAAGGATTTACAAAAAATGAATTATGAAATGCTGCTCCCTGCAAGGTTATTTTGTCTACTGAGAAGAGTGTTGTATCGTTTCTGATTATAAGAAACTCATTGCCTTTTCTTTCGAATGTTATGGTTGAAAATGGGGTAAGTTCAAGCAGTTTGTTATGCTCAATATCGCAAACCAGATACCTGCCATGGGTTACGGTAAAGTCGAGTTTATTGACAGTTTCACCGGAAAATATTTCCACATCAATTTCTTCAGGTAGTTTATCTGCATAACAATACAAAGGACCTGAAACAATAAAAATTAAAATCAGAAAATATAAAAAACGCATATCATTTCATTAAAAATTCAGTAATTGTTTCTGCTGCTTTTGCAGATGCACCGGTATCGCCAAGTTTTTTTCTGAGCAACTTGTATTTATCCAATATTTCTTCTCTGTAAAGATCGTTTTCGGTAATCTCTCTTAATTCATTCACCAGATTAGTTATATTAAAATCGTTCTGAATCATTTCTTTAACAACTTCTTCATCCATAATCAGATTTACCAGTGAAATGAATTCCAGATCCACCAGCCTTTTGGCTATCTGATAAGAAATTGTGTTTGCTTTATAGCATACTATTTGGGGTACTCCGATCAAAGCAGTTTCGAGTGTGGCAGTACCGGAAGTAACTATGGCTGCATAGGAATTTCGCAGCAAATTGTATGTCTGATCAAAAACAACAGGAATATCGCGTTTTTCGGTAAACTGTTTGTAATAATCTTCTGAATGGGCGTTTGTACCCGCAATAACAAACTGGTAACCGGGGAAATTATCACTTGCTTTACACATGGTGCCAAGCATTCTGCTTATTTCCTGCTTTCTGCTGCCGGGCAACAGGGCAATAATAGGGCTATTATCACCAAGGTTATTTTTTCTGCGAAAGTCAGATTCCGGTATATAATCTATTTTTTCTAATGCATCAAGCAATGGATGGCCAACAAATTCTACATCATAATTGTACTTATGGTAAAAATCCTGTTCAAAAGGAAGAATTACCAGCATTTTATCAATATCCCTAATGATCTTTTTTACTCTCGATTTGTGCCATGCCCATACCTGGGGAGAAATATAATAGATGGTTTTAATGTTTTGTTTTCGCACAAAGCTCGCTATACGAAGATTGAAACCGGGATAATCGATAAAAATTACAGCATCCGGCTGATAATCTATTATATCGGCTTTGCAAAGTTTGATATTATTCAAAATGGTGGAAAGGTTCAGAAGTACTTCAGCAAACCCCATAAACGATAATTCATTAATATGTTTTACAATGGTTGCCCCTTCTTTTTGCATGCGATCACCTCCCCATGCCCTGAATTCAGCATCAGGATCACGGTGCTTGATTGCTTTTATTAAATTAGATGCGTGCAGATCTCCGGAAGCTTCACCTGCAATTAAATAGTACTTCATGTGGTTTTATACGGAGTTCATTGCTTAAAAGTTCTGGTTTTTTGTTTGAAATCATTATCTGATAATAACTAACTGAGCTTTGGTTTGATTTTTTTACTTTCGCAAAGTGAAATATTCAATAAAATGACCAAGAAAACTATTCGTAAATTGAAAAATGTAAATGTTGCCATACAGGGTTTCCCCGGTTCATTTCATGAAATGGCAGCACGTAAATTTTTCCCGGAAACGGAAATAACTATCTTGCCTTGCTTTACTTTTAAAGAAGCTTTTGATCTTGTTAAAGACTTATCAGCCGATATTGCATGTGTGGCAATTGAAAACTCACTTGGCGGCTCGCTTTTACCAAATTATTCATTGCTGAGAAACTCAGGTTTAAAAATTGGAGGTGAAATGTTCCTCAGAATTGAACAGCATTTTATGGCCCTGCCAGGTCAACTACCTGATGATATAATTGAAATTCAATCGCATCCGATGGCCATTGTCCAGTGTGAAGAGTTTTTGGAGCCTTATCGTAAAAAAGGGGTAAGAATTGTTGATACACCTGATACAGCATTAAGTGCAAGAAATATTGCTGTAGAAAAACTAAAGGGAGTTGCCGCCCTGGCATCAGATCTGGCAGCAAAAATGTATGGACTTGAAATTTTAATGCCCGGAGTTGAAACCAATAAGCGAAATTTTACAAGATTTCTGTTGCTGGCAAGAGAAGATAATATTGATAAGGTTCTTACACCGGAAAAACAGGAAAAAGTAAATAAAGCCTCACTGTGCTTTTCACTACCTCACAAAATAGGCAGCTTATCACAAATTTTATCAGTACTTGCGTTTTACAGAATCAATCTTTCAAAAATTCAATCAGCGCCAATAATTGGCAGGGAGTGGGAGTATTTTTTCTACATTGATCTTTTATTTGATGATGCAGAGATGTTTAACAGCTCTTTAACCGCAATAGGACCACTCACTGATCAGCTCCAGGTAATGGGGATATATGCCTCGGGTAATCAATAAATTGATTTGTGTGTCATGTAAATGATTGATTGTTTGAGATAAAGACCTCTTTATTTTATTTACCTGAATGTGGATTATAGTTTTTCTTTGAGAAATTGCCCGGTATATGAATCTTTGCATTTTACAAGTTCTTCGGGTGTTCCTTCAAAGAGAAGATTACCGCCTTTTTCGCCACCTTCAGGACCCAGGTCAACAACCCAATCAGCAGATTTAATAATTTCGGGGTTATGTTCAATTACCAGTATACTGTGGCCATTATCAATGAGTGCATTAAATGCCTTAAGCAGGACTTTGATGTCATGGAAATGCAATCCGGTTGTGGGTTCATCAAAAATGAAAAAAGTCTTCTGATTATTTATACCCTTTGAAAGGAAGGAAGCCAGCTTTATTCTTTGTGCTTCACCACCGGATAATGTGCTGGATGACTGACCAAGCTTAATGTAACCTAAACCGACATCCTGCAGGGGTTGAAGTTTTGCTGCAATTCTTTTTGCAATCTGTTGTTTTTCACTGGCAGTAGTGAAAAAGTCAATGGCCTCATCAACTGTAAGATCAAGTATTTCGTTGATGGCTTTATTTTGAAATTTGATATCAAGTATTTCATCCTTAAATCTTGTACCATTGCAGCTTTCGCACTTCAAACTGATATCTGCCATAAACTGCATTTCAATTTTAACTTCTCCTTCTCCTTCGCATTCGGGGCACCGGCCCCCATCAATATTGAAACTGAAATAACCCGGAGTATAGGCTCTGGCTTTGGCAAGGGGATTTTGGGCATACAGGTTACGTATTTCATCATAGGCTTTGATATAGGTTACCGGGTTTGATCGCGATGATCTTCCTATTGGGTTTTGATCAATAAATTCAACGTCGTTGAGCGACTGATAATCTCCGGTTAGCATGTCGAATTTACCTGTTTTTTCCCCGTAACCTCCATACATTTTCTTTAAGGCCGGGAATAAAATATTTTTTATCAATGTGGTTTTACCTGAACCACTTACTCCACTAACCACAGTCATGACCCCAAGGGGTATTTTTACAGAAAATCCTTTCAGGTTATGTTGTCTTACGCCTTGAAGTTCAATAAATTCCTTCCATTTTTTCCTTTTTGGCGGAACGGGTATCTGAAGCTTTTTGTTTAAGTAACCTGCTGTATAGCTATTTTTGTTTTTAAGAAGATTATCAAAGCTCCCCTGAAAAACAATTTCGCCGCCATGAGCGCCTGCCAGAGGGCCAATATCTATTACCTGGTCGGCATTGCGCATAATGTCTTCATCATGTTCAACCACTATAACGGTATTACCAAGTTCCTTCAAGCGTTTCAAAACTTTTATAAGGCGATGTGTATCCCTCTGATGCAAACCAATGCTGGGTTCATCTAAGATATACAGTGACCCCACCAGGCTGCTGCCAAGAGATGTAGCAAGATTTATGCGTTGCGATTCGCCACCCGAAAGGGTAGAGGAGAGGCGGTTTAGTGTGAGATAACCCAACCCCACATCATTAAGATACTCCAGCCGGTTATTGATTTCCACCAGTAATCTTTTCCCTACTTCACTATCATGCTCATCAAGCTTAATAGTATGAAAAAAATCATATAACTGGTCAAGTGGCATCAGAACAAGTTCACTAATACTTTTGCCGGCAACTTTTACATAGTTTGCATCTTTGCGTAAGCGGGTTCCATTACAATCGGGGCATACAGTTTTGCCACGGTAGCGGGCCAGCATTACACGGTATTGAATTTTATAGGTATTTTCTTCAATCATCCTGAAGAAATTATTTAAGCCCCCAAAGTATTCATTGCCATCCCACAACAGTTGTTTTTGCTCTTTAGTAAGTTGATAAATGGGTTTGTGAATGGGGAAATCAAACTTATAAGCATGATTTACCAGTTGGCGTTTCCATTCACTCATTTTTTCTCCTTTCCAGCAAACAATGGCATCATCATAAACAGAAAGGCTTTTATTGGGTATAACAAGATCTTCATCAATACCGATGATACTGCCAAATCCCTCGCAGGTTTTGCAGGCACCAAACGGATTGTTAAATGCAAAAAGGTTTACAGTGGGTTCTTCAAATGTTATTCCATCAAGTTCAAAACGATTTGAAAAATATTCTTTTTGTATACCGTGTCTGTTTTCGAACTCCAGCATACATTCACCATGACCTTCATAAAATGCTGTTTGAGCAGAATCTGCTATTCGGGCTTTAAGATCATTGTCAGTAGGATCAACTTTAAAACGGTCAATTACTATAAGTGGTTTTTTGGTGATATTGATTTTGTTAACATCCGGAAGGATTTCTTCTATTTTAACGATCTCGTCGTTAAGCGATATACGCGAAAATCCCTGTTGAAGTAAAACGGAAAGCTGTTGCGAAAAATTTCTTCCTGTATCAATATCAATGGGTGCAAAAAACATTACACGGGTGTCTTCAGGCAGATTCATCACAAAATCAACAAGGTCGCTCACCGTATGTCGTTTTACAGGGTTACCTGAGACTGGTGAAAAGGTTTTTCCAATTCGGGCAAAAAGCAATTTCAGGTAATCATAAATTTCTGTGGTTGTACCCACTGTGGAGCGTGGGTTGCGTGTATTCACTTTCTGTTCAATGGCGATGGCCGGCGAAATGCCTTTGATGTAATCTACTTCAGGCTTGTTCATACGGCCCAGAAACTGTCTTGCATAGGAGCTCAGACTTTCTACATAACGGCGCTGTCCTTCAGAATACAATGTGTCAAATGCCAATGATGATTTTCCTGAGCCGGATAAACCGGTAATCACTACCATTTTTTTCCTCTCTAAAGCAACATTTACCGACTTGAGGTTATGAATGCGTGCCCCTTTTATAAGGATATATTCTTTAGGACTAAGCTTATCTATATCTTTTTCAATACTCATTATTCAATTTCCAATAAATTTTGCAAAATTACCACATCTTATTGGATTTTCAGATAATGAGTTTGAAACAGAAAAAGTTGCAGAATGAATAAAAAAACAAAGCCTGCTTTGTCGGGCAGGCTTTAAAGGGTTATTTAAAATCCAGGGGGCAGTGGAAAAATTGTTTTTTTTACAAATTATTATCAAATTACTTTTTCATGAATTTAATAACCTGTTTCTCATTTCCTGAGGTAATGTCCATTAAATACATTCCGGAGGGCATACTACTGATATCAATGTCTGTTTGACAGGAAAATGCCTGTATAAGCTGGGTGTGTAGTAATTGGCCGGTAATGCTGAATATTCTTACCTGCATATCTGAGTTTGTACTTTGTGATGCAATATTTATCTGATTCACAGCAGGATTTGGGAAAACTTTTGCCAATTCTGTAACTGGTGCATTGTATGCCGGAGTATTGGTGGAGGTTTCATATTCAAATATCATTCTTGAGATGTTTTCCCATAAGTTTTCATTCCATGAGTCAAATGCCTTTATCTGGATATCAGCGGGTTGCCCGTTTGAGTTAAATTCTCCATCGCTTACAACAGCAGTTTCAAGAATCCATTCATCCCAGTAATATTCCATGTAGAAGCCGGTTTTGAAATGATAATCATTATAATCGGTACGTTCACGATACACCGGATACCAGGCTTCTTCCCAATCAAAATAAAACTCTTCCAGATATATTGTTTCAGAATGGAGTTTGGGATGGTATTCATAAGTCATTCTGAATTCCTTATACCATTCAATTTCATCAGTTTTATCCCAATCATTCCAGTTGTCAGTTGTCCAGAAAACGCAGGATTTCAACTGACTAAGGTCGAAGTTGTGCCATTCTACATCTGTAATTTTATACTCAAGATTCCAATTCTCATCAGTATAATGGTAAATGTAAACCAGAGAAATTTCGGAATATTCCTGATAATAATACTCTTCGCGGTAGCTGTATTCAAATGCTAAACCGGATGGAATACTCATGGTTTCAGCAAAAATATTACCGTTTTTATAATATTCATATTCAAGTCTATAGGATGGATACCACAGATCATCAACGAACAATGACCAATAAAAAGCTTCCATTGAAATGGGGTGGCCTGAATCCTGATAAATAATATCTACCTGGAATTTAAAGTATGGAGACCAGTAACTGTCAGCATCAGACCACTGACTGTGGGTTTCCAAAACAAGATTTCCGTATTTATCATAGTCATAAACTTCCTTTTGCTCAGGAATCCATCTCCCAGCTTCATTATTCCAGAATGAAATCATGATTTCTTTTGTTTCACCGGTTTCGAGCCATGTATAATTTACTTTGGTTCCTTTTATGAAACTTCCATCTATATTGAAATCTGTAATTATTTCAATGGGTCTTCCAAAATCATCATAAACAAAATTTTCCCGGTTAGCCAGAAACCAGTCATCCCTGTTATTATCCCATTCGTGTTTCAAAACTTTTTGAGCACTGTGTCGAACATCATAAATGCCCTCCCAGTAATTAAGTACTTTTTGTTGATAGGATGTTTTAAGTTGGTCAGATCTTTTAGTAAAGATCCGCTGTGAGATTAGTTCATCTGCCTGAACAGGCCGGGTTTTTCTCCCTTGATCCGTTGTATGGGCAAAAGTGTTTGTTGTCATAACAATGACAATTGCGAGCCATGTAATTTTTATTTTCATATCGGTTTGATTTAACTGTAATTTTTTTTTATTGGTATTTGGTATTGTGGATGCTTTGCAAAGTTGTTTTCCAATAAATTATAATCAAAATATATGCCAATCCATTACTGACAAGGATTTCAGGATAATCTGTGTATTTATACTATTACAGAATCACATAAAAAGTGTCCGATTTCGGTCAAATTATTGTCCGTTTTTAATATGTTTTCGTGATACTATTTAAAATTAGGTTGGTTTGAAGTAAATCTTGGAATAATAATTGATGAACTTATGTATGCTTTGGAGAGATGCTGTTGAATAATTCTTTATTTGGAAAAAATGCTCTGTTGTTTAATGAACCTGCTCCCTTGTCTAAATAATTTTTAAGAAAAGAACTAAAAGAATATTAAGATATTCCCAGATAAAAAAAAAGAATTATATTTGCGATGATATAAGTATAATTTCTATTCATTAACCATTAATAAAAAAAGGAAACCGCCTATAGACAGAACTCTACTCTTGATTTAAAACTAACATGGAGGCCATTGTTATGAATGACCGTAAAACTAGCGATCAAGAGTTAGTTCGCCTTTACATTAATGGTGATCACTCGTCCCTGGAAGCATTAATTAAAAGACATCAAAGAAAAATCTTTTCTTATATAATGCTTATTGTAAAAGATAAGCATGTTGCTGAAGATGTATTTCAGGATACTTTTATCAAAGTAATTAATACGCTTAAAGCAGGATCCTACAATGAGGAAGGAAAATTTCTTCCTTGGGTTATGCGTATCGCACATAACCTTATCATTGACTATTTCAGGAAATCCAAACGAATGCCGTTTCTTGAAAATAGCGAGGATTATGATATTTTTGAAACCCTAAGAATATTTGATCAAACCATCGAGGATAAAATTATCGTTGAGCAAATACATCGTGATGTAAAAGCATTAATAGAGTATTTACCCGATGAGCAAAAAGAGGTTTTGAAAATGCGGCATTATTCCGATATGAGTTTTAAGGAAATAGCCGAACAAACCAATGTAAGCATTAATACTGCCCTGGGCAGAATGCGGTATGCTCTTATCAACCTAAGAAAAATGGTGGATGAGAAATCCATAATTCTTACACGATGAGTTTTAACTTTAACCAGTCTTAGGGCCTGGTGAAGGTTATTCCAATTGTATTAACTTTGCCGGCAAATCTGCCGGCATTTTTTATTATGCATATCCTCGAAAATTTTTCACTCAGAAATTACAATACTTTTGGTATTGATGTTAAGGCACGTTACTTTACTGAATTAACCCATCAGAAAGAAATTCCGGAGTTGTTAAATCATATCAATGATGTAAAGGTATCATACATGATATTGAGTGGAGGCAGCAATGTTTTGTTTACGCAGAATTTTTCCGGACTTATGGTCCATATCAATCTGAAAGGTATAACGAAATTGAGTGAATCAGAAGACTTTGTCCTTGTAAAGGTGATGGGCGGTGAAGACTGGGAAGACTTTGTACAATATTGTTTGAATAATAACTGGGGCGGAGTTGAAAATCTCACTTTAATTCCCGGGAAAGTTGGAACAAGTCCAATGCAAAATATTGGTGCCTATGGCGTAGAATTAAAAGATGTTTTTCATGAACTGGAAGCACTGGAAGTAAGGACAGGTAAAATTCATTTTTTTAATAAAAGTGATTGCCGGTTTGGTTACCGCAATAGTTTTTTCAAGCAGGAAGGCAAAGGACAGTTTATTATTTTATCAGTTACCTTCAAACTTACTCAAAAAAATCATTTTGTTAATACCGGTTATGGTGCAATAAAGCATGAACTTAAGCAAAGGAAAATTGATAACCCAGGTATCCATGATATTGCTGATGTTGTTCGATTTATAAGAACCAGCAAACTCCCTGATCCTAAAGATTTGGGTAATGCAGGTAGTTTTTTCAAGAACCCTGTAATACCTGTTGAGCAATATCTAGAGCTTAAGAAAAAGTTTCCTGAAATTATTGCATATCCTGATAAATCAGAAGATATGAAAATTGCAGCCGGCTGGCTTATTGAAAATGCCGGTTGGAAAGGTTACCGGGTTGGAGATGCCGGTGTTCACAAACTGCAGGCACTTGTGCTGGTAAACTATGGCAAAGCATCTGGCAGTGAAGTACTTCAGCTTTCTGAAAATATAAGAAGATCTGTAATGAATAGGTTTGAAATAAATCTTGAACCTGAAGTTAATGTTTTATAACCCCGGGATAACAAATTATGGTCATTCATGATATTACTGAAAGCAAAGTATTTTCTTTCTTTGTATTTTAGCTTTTATTATGCAATTTTGTGCGGGATTAAATAAGATGTAATGTACAATGCAAATGAAGAGAATTGAGTTTGTAACACTTTTTATAATATTGGCATTAATAGTTTTCAGGGTTTCTGCAGGGATGCAATTGCATGTATTACTAAGGGTTTTTCTTGTGCTGATTGCAATTTTTTATATGTGGTCAGGGTTTTTTCTTTTTACAGGAATGAGCCTGAAAGATCTTTTTAATGAGCGTAAACGTAATGAACTTTCCCCAAAAAAGGTAACCAGCAGTATAACAGCCGGATTTATTTATTCACTCAGTTTTATTGCAATCATACATTCCATAGATCTTTACAGGGGAATGCATATTCTTGCCGGAATAGCTTTCTCACTTAATCTTTTAGTAGTAGGGTTTATTGTGTTTTTATGGACCCGGAAAAAAGAGAATAATAAATTCACTCAGCAGTTTTTTATACGGTCGTCCATTCTTGTTGTTTTTTTTGCATTTGTAATTCTGACTTCCGTTGAAACCAAACTAAACCTTTTATACAAAGATCATCCACGTTTTATTGAAGCATATACTGAATACATAGAGAATCCTGAAGATCCTGAAAAACTTAATGTTTTACGCGAAGAAAGAAGTGCTTTTCGTTAATTTCAGATGAAAAATCAGAAGAAATCCTGCTTTAGTTTTTCAAATAATAATGTTGGATTTTTGGTAATACGAATTAAAGATACTTTTCCAGTTTTTCTAATTGCATTCCCCGTGATCCTTTCACAAAAACAGTACTGTTTTTGATTTCATTCCTTGCAAACCAATCTGCAGCTTCTTTAGTGTCCAGGAAAGTAATAAAGTTATTGTCATTTACTGAGCAAGCTAAAAATTCACTACCAATAAGTATAACCTTATCAAGTTTCATGTGGATTAACAGGTCAATAATTGATTGATGTTCATAATTGGCAGAATCTCCCAGTTCCAGCATATCTCCTAAAATAGCCACTTTATTTTTTTCGGGATTATTTGCAAAGTTTTCCAGGGCCAGTGCCATACTTGTAGGGTTGGCATTATATGCATCCCAAATAACTTTATTTTTTGAGGTTTGTTTAAATTGCGAACGTCGGTTCAGGGGTTCATAATTTTCTATTGCATTTTTTATATCGGAAATTGAAACATTAAAATATGTTCCAATTGCAACAGCTGCCATAACATTTTCAAAATTATATGCACCGACAAGATTGGTTGATATTTTTTTTTGTTTATCAGAGCCTTGGTTTTCAGGAATATCTATTTCCAGTTCAAGGTAGGGTTGTGATGATATGACATTACCGCTGCAATCAAGATTGTTTTTACTGCCGTATGTAAAAAGATTATCGTAATTTTTTAATTGATCTGTAAGGATTTTATTTTCCTTGTTAACGAATATCAACCCATTATTTCTGATAAGGTAGTTATACAATTCACTTTTTCCTTTAATAATATTTTCAAAACTTCCGAATCCTTCAATATGAGCTTTGCCAATGTTGGTAATTAAACCGCATGTAGGCTGGGCGATATTGCAGAGTTGATCTATTTCGCCTACGTGATTGGCACCCATCTCAATAACAGCAATTTCGTGTGTATTTTGTATTGAAAGAATGGTTAGGGGCAATCCTATGTGATTGTTATAATTTCCAGGAGTAAAAAGGATTTTATATTTGGCAGAAAGCACACTGCTGATCAGCTCTTTTGTGGTAGTCTTTCCATTTGATCCGGTTATGCCAATTACAGGAATATTAATCTTTGACCTGTGAAAAGTGGCTAAAGTCTGCAGGGTGCTTAATACGTTCTTTACTATAATCAGACCATCTCTTTTTGTCAAATCTTCTTTATCAACTACTGCCAGGGCAGCACCTCTGTCTAAAGCTTCTGATGCAAATTCATTGCCATCAAATACTTCTCCCTTCAAAGCAAAAAAAATAGTATTGTTATTTATGTTGCGACTATCTGTAGATATTTTGTATCCCTTTTGTATAAAAGAGTAAATTTCCTTTTCCCGGATATTCATTTTAAGAACTAGTTAAAAATAGAAATAATAAATTGTCAAAGTCCTTGCTAAGATAGTTTTTAGAAAGCTTATGCGGAAATTTTTT
>JBHEOF010000005.1:66086-72572 GCA_046261715.1 Bacteroidales bacterium | reverse complement strand
CCATAATTTTTTAATGATCTGCGGCTTTCGGGATAAAAGCAGCGACAGACACACAGGTTATTAATTAAAACCCCTTTATTATCCCGTGTTTGTTTTTCCCTGAAGTTGCCTGTCATTTCCCGGGTAAGGAAATTCATTGCAATTTTTAATTGCAGTTTTATAAACCATCTAAAATTCAATAACAAAATGAAGAAAACTCTTAATAATTTGGTGTTGCTTATGCTTATATTAGTTGTTTTTACTGCTTGTCAGAAAGATAACAATGATGACGATGACAACGAAGTATGGGTTTCAGATTTCAGTGAAATGGAACTTGATCCTGAGAGTTTCTGGAATGGTTCTGACCAAAGCGGGGGATTTGTTTCGGGCAATCTGTTTTTCCCCAATACATTTAATGAGGAATGGAGCTCCTGGAGCGGATTCTCAGTATCGAATATTTCAGATAATGAAACTCCGGGTTTTATTAACCAGTACAGTGCATATACCGGCGAAAGCTATGACGGAAACATTAACTACACGGTGATGTATGTATCGGAATTTGATGAAACAAACCATATCAAACTTACCGGTGAAAATAAAGACAAATCTTTCAGAGGAATGTTCGTTACCAACAATACATATGCTGCTCTTGCCATGCGCGATGGCGATGATTTTTCCAAAAAATTTGGTGGTGAAGATGGTAATGATCCTGACTGGTTTAAACTTAATATCACCGGATTTAAGGATGGATCTGAAATAGAAGTAATGGAAACAGAGTTTTATCTGGCCGATTATCGTTTCGATGACAATACACAAAATTACATTATTGACTCATGGGAATGGATCGACCTGTCGGAATTTGCAGGTGCTGATGAACTTCGGTTTTTTCTTCACTCTTCTGATGTGGGAGAATGGGGTATAAATACTCCAGCATATTTTTGTATCGGGCAGGTAGAAGTAGATTAGCACAATCAATATTTCAGCCTGAAATACAATTATTGCGGGTAGGTGTTTTTTTACTAATTTTGGCTCCGACAGATGAAAGGTTCTAAATTAATTGATGAATGAAACAGGTTAATTACATCGTATGGAGAAAAGTGAAAAAACTTTTCCTGCCTGCATTATTTTTATGGATTTTATTGCCTTCATGCGTCAACGAAGAGGCTTGTGAAGATCTTGAAACCGTGCCCGTAAGATTGGGGTTCTATTACGTTGATGAAGAACAGGATGAGCCCAAGGTTTTAAGCATTGACAGTATCTATATTCATGGTTTGAATAATGATTCCATCATTTATAATTACCGGCGAGATGTTAGCCGGGTTGAACTTCCCCTGAATGCTGCTGCAAATACCACAGCCTTTTTACTGTATTTTCCTGCACCACCTGAAATTGCTCATCTTGTAAAAGATACTATCTGGTTTACATATGAACTAAAACCCACACTCATTTCTATGGAATGTGGCTTTGCCAGTTTTTTTGAGCTGCTTGAAGTAAGGCACAGTAACATAATGATTGACAGTATTTCCATTGAAGAAACATCAATAACCAACAACCTTGATGAACATATTAAAATTTTTCCTTTTGTTGATGACAGTGAATTGTAGTTTTACTGCAATTGCTCAAAATGAACACAGCATTGACACTGTCAAACATGAATTTGAAATTACACCTTTTATCAGGTTAGGGGTTGATGTTTCAGCCATCGGCAGATCATTGTATGAGCCTGAAGTTCGCCAAATAGAGTTCTCGGTTGATTCTGAGCTGATCAGGAATTTTTTCTTCAATCTTGAAGGGGGTGTATTGCGGGTAGATTCTGATCAGGAAATATTTGCCTATAAATCTTCGGGGTATTTTTTTCGCGCAGGTACCGATTTCAATCTTCTGGGAAAAACCACACCCGAACAAAAAGATCTTGTTCTTGTAGGCCTTCGATATGGATACAGCTATCTGAACCACGAATCAACGTATTTTTACCTTGAAAACCCATATTGGGGAAGTTACACCGGAAGTATAGATCCTTCGGGTTATCACGCACACTGGTTTGAACTCACTGGTGGTGTTCGCACCGAAGTATTCAGTAACCTGTTTATTGGCTGGACATTACGAACCAAAGTACCACTATATAAAACTGCCAAACCTGAAATTGAGCCCTATTATATTGCCGGATTAGGTTACGGCAAGCTCAATGCGCCGGTAATGGTGCATTTCTCGCTCTACTATTATCTTGGATTGTAAAAAAAACTATTTGTGTGTTGCTTTGATATATTCAAGCAATATGGCATTAAGTTCTGACAACCGGGTTTCTGAAACGTGCAGTTTTTCATTCATACGTTGCAATTCAAGGTTCTTTTCACCGATGGTATGATAAGCCTTTTGTGCGTCATCACGTGCAGCTTCAAGTTCTTCAATTAATTCTTTCAACTGCGATACATCTTTAAAAATGCAGAATAATCCTGTAAATCCAATACCCTTGCTATCAGTCTGGGGTGTAATGGTTATACTAACATGCTTTTTTCTGTTTGTTACTGTGGTTACAGATGTTTCGAGGACTGCTTTATCGCCCGGATTTAATTTTCCTGCCACATCCATAATTCTTTTCATTTCATCTGATGATGAAATAAATTCTGAGAGATTTTTGTCTATAAGATGAAGTGTTTCAAATATTTCAGTCATTGCATTATTGGTAAACACAAAATCATACGTAAGATCAATTATTGCTATACCCTCACCAAGTTGCTCAATAAGATTACGTAACTTTTCTTCCCTATCGGTAAGTGCAACGGACATATGCTTTTTTTCTGAAATATCTTCACCAACAAGAACAAATGAACTTTCATCCTCACTTCCATAAACTGGGCTTATACTACCATATAACCAGATTTTTTCACCATTTCTGTGTCTGAGTGAGTACTCACCTTTCCATTTTTTATTGGTTTCGATAGCATTTTTTATTCCAGGGTTTTCAAGTAAGTTGCATAGTGCATTGATTCCTGAGTGAAGAGTTTTTCCAACCAACTCATCTTCATTATGCCCTGTAAGTTTGGTAAATCTTGAATTTAGAAATTCAATACGAGAGTTTGTGTCGGTAATTACAAACAAACTTTCACTCTGGTTGATGGCTTCATAAAGTTTTGCAATAGCTTGGTTTTGATTCTTCAGCTTTTCTTTAAGTACTGCGTTATGCTTGTTTTCTCTTAAATTCCAGTCGTTTTCAATTTGAGCAATACCGTTATTTACAGAATCTTTTGCCATCTGGTCAGATTGTGCTTTATTTTCGCTGTTATTCAAAATTTCCTTTTTCATCAAATTGTTTTACAAGAGCAAAGTAGTGTAATTGTAAAAACGATATAAATATCTTTAAAATTCCTTTTAACAGAAGAAAAATCAGGGGGACCTGTTCCAAAATTATTCTTTCCATACACGAAAAATAAATTTTATCTTATCATTAGCAGGCTTTAACCCAGCTAATAATTGATTTGATGAATAACCTTAAAACAGAAAGTTATTAACAATACAGTAAAATACACAAGAAACTGTTTATCAGATATTTATAGTTATATTGGACTTAAAACATAAAAATATGAAGCTCTTTAAATGCCCTGTAACAATACTTTTTTTATTTTTGATTGCCACTAACACAACTAAAACTTGGAATTTGCTGTAAAACAATACCAAAAAGTACTGATATTTTGTATTCTGGTTTTTATTGGTTCACCAAAATCGCTTATGGGCCAACCTGGTATTCCTACTATGATGAATTATCATCACTCGGAATACAGGGCTGAAACACAAAACTGGTCTGTTACTCAGGATACAAGGGGTTTAATATATGTGGCCAATTTAAGTGGAGTTCTGGAATATGATGGTGATAGCTGGAGATTAATTACGCTTCCCGGAAATAACTTTGTTACATCACTCGGTATTGACAACCAGGGCACTATTTATGCAGGAAGTCATGGGGAATTTGGGTATTTAAAACCCGACACGAACGGATTCCTTCAATACAATTCACTGCTTCATCTTTTCCCAGCTGAAGAAAGAGATTTTTCATATATATGGAAGATTGAAGCTACCCCGCAGGGCATATTCTTTTCAAATTATGATAACTTGTTCCGTTTAAACGATGACTCAATCACAATTTGGGAATACAGCAGATACAGTAGTTTCTTCAATATTGATGACAAAATCCTTGTATGCGATCATAATAATCCATCAGAAATTCTTTATTTAAAAGATGATACCCTTGTTGGTATTCCGGGTAGTGAATTACTGGCAAATTACAGGATCAAAGGTATATATCCGTTCGACTCTGAAAAACTTCTGCTATATACTGATAACAAAGGCTTTGTCACCATCACTGATCCATTTAAAAATGAAGAAAAAGAATTGATCGTAAAGCCGTTGCCTAATCAAATTGTATCTGGTTATTTGAATCAAAACAGGTTTACTTATGGCCAAAAGCTAAAAAACGGACATTTTGCATTTGCTACTCAAAAAGCGGGTATCATTATAATGGACAATACCGGTAGTGCAGTTAATTTGCTGAATAAAAACATGGGGTTGCAGAATGAAACCGTAAACTTTTTGTATGAAGACAAGGATGAAGTTTTATGGCTTGCTCTTGATAATGGGATTAGTTCTGCAAACATGAACCTTCCCATTCAGTTCTGGAGCAGGAAATCAGGTATCAAAGGGTCTGTATTGAGTATTACTGAATTTGGGAATTATATTTATGCAGGCACATGGCAGGGACTTTACAGGATGAATACAGGTCATACTTTGGATGATATAATGTTATCAGAAACGGGAAACATTTCTGGAGAATTTAAAAATAATCCAAAAATCAGTGGTATTACATGGCACCTAAACACGTTGATTTCGAGTAATGATGAAAAGCCCGGATTATTGGTATCCGGCAGCGACGGACTAATCTTCATTGACCGCAATCATAAATCAAAGGTTATTGAACAGGGATACTTTTATAACAGTCTCCAATCGAAAGAATTTCCGGAGATTATTCTGGCTGCGGGTTCTGATGGATTATTTATTTATCATATGCCGTTAAAAAATAATACTTCTATCAGAAAGATTGCTGAATTTCCTGATTTCAAATACCTTGAACCTTATAAAATAACTGAAGATCAAAATCTTAAATTTTGGATATCCCACCGCAGCAACGGCATTTCCAGTATAAATTTATCAGATGTTTCATCCCTGGGTAATTTATCAACAAATGATATTGAAAAAAACACTGAACTTTTTGAAATCAACCATTTTAACGCAGAGCAGGGATTACCGGATATTATTAAAACAGAAGCATTTAATTACGGCAATAAAGTTCTTTTTCTTACCGAAGAAGGTGTACTGACAATTACAGGTAAAAATTTAAATGAAGGTGAGCATTTTAAAAGTGTAAACTTTTTTCTGGATTATGTTTTCGAAAATTTTGTAGCGGTACGGTTTATCAAAACATGTAATAATAATTGCTTATGGATGCAAATAAACAATAAGCAAACAAGAGAAAAGAGTGTTGTTCAGCTAAATTATGATCATCACAAAAACCAATACACATTAAACAAAAACCGCTTTAATTTTCTGTCAGGACTCACCGTTGATGATATTTTCTTTGATGAAAAAAACAAAGCATCCTGGATTGCTGCTGATGATTTCATATATAGATATAAGTTTGATAAAAATCTCCAAAGAAATAATTTCACTTGTCTGATAAGGAACATTTCGGTAAACAAAAAACCTTATTTTGGTGGTAAAAACAAGAAATCGCAAAATAAAAACAGAATTACCAACAGAGTAAAATCAGGTGTTTCTGGTTTTGCAGATCATCAAAACCATATAGCATTCAAATATGCGGTAACAGATTACTTTTTCCCGCAACATACGGTTTTTTCAAGCAAACTAAAAGGATCGGAAAAAGACTGGACATCATGGAACAATCAATCATTAAGAGAGTTTACAAACCTTGATCCGGGTAATTATACCTTTATGGTAAGAGCCAGGGATGCCTTCGGAAATGAAAGTACTATGGACTCCTTCAGTTTTCAGATCTTTAAACCCTGGCACGCAACAAATCTGGCATACTTAACTTATTTTATCCTCGCTGCTGTACTAATATACATTATTGTTTGGATGGTAAATAAACAATTACTAAGGATCAAATACAAACTGGAAAGAAGTGTAAAGGAAAGAACATCTGAGATAGAAGAAAAGCAACATCAGCTTGAAGAAGAAATGAAAAAATCAGATCAGCTTCTGAAAAATATTCTGCCGGTAAAAATCGCTGAAGAACTTAAAAGTACAGGAAATGTAAGGCCTCAGTATTACGATCTTGCTACCATTATGTTTATGGATTTTAAGGATTTCTCAAAAATATCACAGTTTATTAACCCCCTTAAACTCATTAACGAGTTAAATAATTGTTTTTTTAAGTTTGATGAGATTGTGCAAAAACACCGCCTTGAGAAAATCAAAACCATTGGCGATGCATATATG
>JBHEOF010000005.1:65549-66076 GCA_046261715.1 Bacteroidales bacterium | reverse complement strand
TTAATACTGCCAGCCGTATGGAAACATCAGGTGAGGCAGGTAAAATAAACATTTCAGGAGAAACTTACTCAATTGTAAAAAACTTCTTTGATTGCGAATACCGGGGCAAGCTGGAAGCTAAACACAAAAACCAGTTTGACATGTATTATGTTATCAGGATCAGGAAAGAATATAGTAAAAACGAAGATGGAACTTTTCCTAATGATTTATTTTATAAAAAACTCAATGAGACTTTGGATATAGAATTCAGGCGAAAATCTATTTATGACGTTTAGTATATTTCCACTGCAGGAAAAAATGAAAATTAAAAGTTTTACTGAGATATTGACATATATATTAACTAATTTTGAAGTGTCCTAAACACTGAATACCTCCAAATATGGACTTAAAAACACTTAGACCCAAAGTTTTAAATAAACTCAAAAAAGAGCTTAACCCTAATCTCTATTATCACAACTACCAACATACACTTGATGTATGTGAGTCGGTTGACAGACTTGCTGAAATTGAAGAAATAAGTGATGAAG
>JBHEOF010000005.1:21672-65361 GCA_046261715.1 Bacteroidales bacterium | reverse complement strand
AATTGCGCACAGCTGCATTGCTTCATGACACCGGGTTTATCTGGCGATATGAAAACAATGAAGAAATTGCCTGCAGTTATGGCCGCGAAATACTCCCTGATTTTACTTACTCTGCCGGGCAGATAGAACATATTTGCAGCATGATCATGGCTACCCAGATACCCCAAAACCCAAAAGACAAACTAGGAATGATTCTTTGTGATGCAGACCTGGATTATATCGGGCGGGGAGACTTCTTTATTACTGCTTTAAGATTACACCGCGAGTGGAGTGAAAACAGCAGTCAGAAAATCACCTTTAAAAACTGGTATATAAAACAACAAAACTTTATTTTGCAGCATGAGTATTTTACCCGGGGGGCAAAAGATCTGAGAAATGGTACCAAACAGCATAATCTATCACAAATAAAAGAATTGTTGAACCTTTTGGAATCAACAAACTCAGAAAATGTGGGTAGCCTTTCAGGTGCTCTTAAACAGTATTAAAATACACAAAGTTCATTTAATTTTTTTTTGTACTTTGGCATCGCTTTTTTTGAACTGACAATTATTTTTTTTATCATAAATAATAAAACACACAAAATGGAAAATGAAAATAACAATGTAATTCTCGTGGCATATGACTTTACCGCTATTGGTGATATTGCCATAGAAAATGCCACAAGAATGGCAAAATTACTTGGTTACAAGATCTGTTTGCTTCATGTTATTAACAGTTCCAGTAGAAAAAACCTGAAGAAATCCAAAGAACCTTTGGATTCTATCTCAGAAAAACTAAAAAACATTTCTGATTCTATTTCCAAAGAACATAATGTGGAGGTTGATTTTATTGCCCGGGAAGGGAGTATTTTTAGCACCATAGCAAATGAAACTAAAAGTATTGGGGCCAACATCCTGATATTTGGGACACACGGAAAGAAAGGCATTCAGTTTTTATTGGGAAGTTTTGCTATAAAACTCGTAAAAAGTTGTCCTGTTCCGGTTTTTGTTGTTCAGAAACCAGCTAAAGAGTCAAGTTTTAAAGATATTGTATTTCCGTTGGATCTTCAACCCGGATCAAAACAAAAAGTGAAATGGGCAATATCACTTCATAAACAGTTTGATTGTAAATTCCATCTTTTTATTGATTCTCACCCCGATGAATATATACAAAACAGGATCAGGGCTGATTTGAACCAGGTCAAAAAGATTCTGGAAAAACACAATATTCCTTATACTGAAAATCATTCTCCTGTTAAAAATAAATTTGCAAAAAACATCTTAAAATTTGCTGTGGGTATCAATGCTGATATGATTATGATTTCAACAGACCCGGATAAAATCACGTGGAGTCTTTTTGGCTCAATGGATGAACAGATTATTTATAATCAGTATAGAATTCCTGTCTTATGTATTAATGCTCAGGATCTTCGGGTTATTATCGGTGGTCTCTGATACGCCTTCTGAAAATTTAGTCGATTCAATTAAAAGCCGGTTTTATGCCGGCTTTTATTTTTTCCACGTATTTTTGTGAAAATTTTTTTTATGAATAAAGAACAAGCCCGGAAAAAAATTGAAGAACTGACAAAAGAACTGAACGATCACAATTACAGATATTATGTGCTTGATGAACCCGTGATAAGTGATTTTGAGTTTGACATCCACCTGAAAGAACTTGAATCGCTGGAAAAACAATTTCCTGATCTGGTTAGTCCAGATTCTCCCACACAGAGAGTTGGCGGAGAAATCACCAAAAAATTTAATACAGTTAAACATAAATATCCCATGTTGTCACTGGGAAATACCTACAGCATGGAAGAATTAACAGAATTTGACGCCCGCATAAAGAAAACCCTTAATACGGATTATTTATATGCGTGTGAGTTAAAATTTGACGGAGTTGCCATTAGCCTCTTATATAAAAACGGCAGACTTTCGCAGGCAGTAACCCGGGGCGATGGATTGCAGGGAGATGACGTAACAGCCAATGTGAAAACCATAAGAAGTATTCCACTCAGAGTTTATGCGGATGATTTACCCGGGGAATTTTTAGTACGTGCAGAAATAATTATGCCGCATCAAAGTTTTCTCATGTTGAATGAAGGAAAGCAAAAAAACAATGAATCTCTTTTTGCCAATCCAAGAAACGCTGCATCAGGCAGCCTTAAACTACAGGATTCAGCACTTGTGGCCAAAAGAAACCTTGATTGTTATGTTTATGGTATTTTAGGGGAAAACCTTCCTTTCGAATCCCACTTTGAGAATCTTGCAAAAGCACGGCAATGGGGCTTTAAGGTATCAGAATTAACTACCCGATGCAATAACATTGATGAGGTAATGGATTACATTGAAGAAATTGAAAAAGAACGGGGTGGTTTACCTTACGATATTGACGGAGTGGTAATAAAAGTGAATAGTTATGCCCAGCAGGAGCAGCTGGGCTTTACGAGTAAGTTTCCCCGATGGGCCATTTCATATAAATACAAAGCAGAACAAGGCGTAACACGCTTGCTGGATGTAAAATATCAGGTTGGCAGAACCGGGGCAGTTACCCCGGTTGCAGTTCTTGAACCCGTGCTGGTGGCTGGTACTACAGTAAAAAGAGCGTCTTTGTATAATGCCGATAAAATGGATGAACTTGATCTTCATTATGCTGATACAGTACATATTGAAAAAGGAGGAGAGATCATCCCTAAAATCGTTGAAGTGAACAAGGAATTAAGAAATCCCGGAGCAAAAAAAATACATTATGCCACACATTGCCCCGAATGCCAAACCAAACTTATCAGAAATGAAGGTGAAGCGGTGCATTACTGTCCCAATGCTGATGGATGTCCTCCTCAGATACAGGGGAAAATTGAGCATTTTATAAGCAGAAGAGCAATGGATATTGAAGGATTGGGTGAAGGCAGAATTGAAGTTATGATAAAAAATAACCTGATAACCAATATAGCTGATTTATATGACCTGAAATATGATCAATTGTTGGGTCTTGAGAAAATCGTTACAAACGAAATAACAGGCAAACAAAAGAAGATCAGTTTCAGGGAAAAAACCGTTAACAATATCCTTAATGCCATTGAAAAATCAAAAGAAGTATCTTTTGAGAGAGTGCTTTATGCTTTAGGAATAAGATATCTGGGTGAAACAGGAGCTAAAAAACTTGCCAGGCACTTTGGAAACATTCAGCAAATCAAAGATAGCAGTTTTGATGATCTTTTGGCAGTGCCGGAAATCGGTGAAAGAATTGCAGGAAGTATCATAGATTTTTTCAATGATGAAAGGAACATCAAAATATTAAACAGACTGGAACAAGCAGGTTTAAAGTTTGAGACTGAAAGCATATCCGGAACAAACCCGGCTAATCAACCTTTGGAAGGTAAAAGCATTGTTGTATCGGGTGTTTTTGAAAAATATTCACGCAACCAGTTAAAAGAAATAATCGAGTTAAAGGGAGGTAAAAATGTATCATCCCTGTCATCAAAAACAGATTATTTACTGGCTGGTGATAATATGGGGCCTGAAAAAAAGAAAAAAGCGGTAGAATTAAATATCCCTATTATAAGCGAGGATGATTTTGAGCAAATGATAAATGTCTGATAATATTAGATTTCCTGTTTACCAACGATCATACCATCCTTTATGGTAAGTTTGCGGTCAGCCATATCGGCCAGTTCATTATTATGGGTAACAATTATGAAAGTTTGTTCCAGTTTATCGCGTAAATCAAAAAACAATTGATGCAACTCCTCAGATGTTTCAGAATCAAGATTTCCGCTTGGCTCATCAGCAAGTACCACAGCAGGATCATTAATTAATGAGCGGGCCACAGCTACCCTTTGTTGCTCACCACCAGATAATTCACCGGGCTTATGTGAAAGCCTTTCCTTTAATCCTAAAAGTTCCAGCAGGTTGCGTCCTTTTTCTATTACCCGGTCAGTTGATCTGTTTCCAATAAATCCCGGAATACAAACATTTTCAAGTGCATTAAACTCAGGTAATAAATGATGAAACTGAAATACAAATCCAATATTGTTATTACGAAAGGATGAAATCTGCTTGTCATTCATACCTTTCAGAGATATGTTATTGATGGTAAGCTCACCCTTATCGGCTTTATCAAGTGTACCCAGTATATGCAAGAGGGTAGTTTTACCCGCACCTGAAGCGCCCACTACGGATACTATTTCGGCTTTTTCTATTTCAAGATCAATTCCTTTAAGTACTTGTAAAGTACCGTAAGACTTTCTTATATCTTTTGCTTTGATCATCATAACCTTTTATTATGCTCCTCTTAAATACTGGTAATCCAGACAATATAGAATTTTTAATGATAAACTGTTAAACTTTGGTGAATCCCGCAAAAGACCAAAGTTATCAAAATAATTTGTGATGGTACTACCTGATAATCGGAATCATACTGAGCGAAATCACTTATTACCGAAGCCATGCCCCATTCACCGGCTTCAATTATTCCATCTATATCAGGGGGAGATTCGGTTCGTGAAGTAAACGCTTCCTGAATATGTCTTTCATTATCAGCAAAGACCAAATGCGTGATAATAAAGAGAAAAGTAAAAATGAGAAGATTTTTATTAACCATTGTATATTTTTACAAATAAACTCTCTGCAAATATCAAGTAATCAAAGAATTTACTGCAAGTTGTTATTCAATAAACAATTGGCTAAAATATAAAAAACTAAAGAGATAAATATCAGGAAACCCGCTACAGGTAAAAGATTAACTTTATTTAGCTAAAATTCATCTGAACGATTAAAAAAGATAATTCAGCCCAATGTAAAGTCCCCCATTCCCATCTTCAGGGTCAAGAGGCTTACCATAATCAACTGCAACAATGAAGTTTTCATTCATAGCAATTCTGAAACCACCACCCAAAGTTACATGCAGTGTTTCTTTGTCAGTGATAAAAAAATCATTCATGCTTGCACTAACGGGAAATTCACCAACTTCTGACGGGCGGTCAAATTCAATCTCTTTAAGTACCTGACCCATATCGCTGAAAGCATTGATTGCCAGATAAATATTCTGATTAAATAAAACAGTTCTGTAAAATTTCCAGCGAAATTCAAAATTACCATATGCCATTGCATCACCTACTATTCTGTTTCGTAATACCCCTCTAACAGTTTTCGAACCGCCAAGTCCATCAGTATTGGATGATGCCGAAAAAGAGTTTACCTGGTAAGGCTGCATGAAAAAAGGTACATTACCGCTAAGTGTTCCCTGGTAATTCAATCGATACGCAAATGAAAGCACTTCATCAGCAAGAGTAAAATACTGCCTGTGTGTTGCAGAAATTTTTGTAAAACCAAAGTCTTCATTTCCAAGAAAAGATGGTGATAGAAACAATACCACTTCCGACCACATCCCTTTCATAGGATTGGGTTCATTGTCGCGTGTATCGTATACCAAACCCAGCTTCAGATTATTTGACCATCCACCGTCTCTTTCATTCTCATTAATAAGGCCCCAATCAATGTATTTCTCATATAAACCCGGAACATCCGGTAGTTTATCTTCCTCATCCTGGCCTTCATTAAGCGCATCAATATCTACAGCAGCAATATTATTTTTTAATATACCAAATCCAGCCACCCAGCGAAGCGTCTTACCCGACAAGGCACCCTGAAAGTCTGTTGTAAACCTGAACATCTGACGTTCATGACGATAAAACATTCTTGATACATAATCCATATGATCTGAATCTTCCCAGTTAGCATTGTATATTGCATTATAACCGTTAAATCCATAAAAATCAAGAGCTTTTTCAGTGAAATAGCTCAGGTCAGATGTAACCCTGATGTTTGGTATAAGAAATTCAGAATCATAAAACAGTCTGTTTATTCCACTACCTTTTGTGTATCTGGAAATTTCAGCATAAATGGAATGCATGTACTTCGGGTATGAACTACCATCGCCAAAATAATATAGATTTACAAGACCTCCGTACTGAAAACCCAGGTCAGTATTGTAAGATATTGCAGGTAAGGCTCCAAATGTCCAGCCTGTTTTTGCTTTATCTGTTGATAGTGTATCATCACCCGCTAATAAGCCGGTTGCTGAGAATAATAACAAACCTGCACATAAAATTGCACTGCTAATAACTCTTTTCATCTTCATAACTTATGTTTTTTTGGTTGCTAAAGATAAATCATTTAGATATTACTTCTATATTTTTTTTTATGCTAATAAGTATAATGACACCACCCGATTATTATAAAAGACGATTGTTTATAAACCCAAAATCTTATCTTGAATATTTCACGAATATGTAATATCTTGCTAAAAAATAAAATACATGGAATTTCAGGAAGGATCCAAATCCATCTTGTTAAAATTGGTTTATGCTTCAGCCGGCTCATACAGGCAGTTTCAGATTACTTTCTGGGCGCAGCTTATACTTGGATTTCTATATTCGTTCAGATATTTTGATTCAAAAATTGCAGGTTTTGTTTTGGGCTTCCTTATGCCCTCACTGTGGGTGATTCTTACCTACCGGTATGTAAAAGCCAAAGCCCAAAAAAATATCAGACTCCCTTTTCCAAAATGGATGCAAAAAGATCCTGGAAATACCTTGGTGGTAATCTTTGATATATTTTTCCTGACCCTGATATGGACAATCATTCTTTCAGGCTGGTATGAAGCCACATGGGTAAAAGTAATTTTTACTATGATTTTCCCAATTCTTACCCTTTCAATGTTGCGTAATCTTGTAATTTATCCTTTCGCAACAAATGAAAATGAAAATCAGGAAAAAGAAACAAATGATAGCAGTTCCGAAAATTAAACATATGCAATTATTGCAATATTTCAATTTATAATCATTCCAGATGCTTTTTTGCACTGAATATCATATTTTTTTCCGACTTTTGAGTATTCGGAATTTATCATACATGCTTTGATTTTAAAACAAACATAATTATGGAAATTGAAAAGATCTTTAACCGTTTTTGGGTTCCCTATTCTACACAAAATCCTTCGGCAAAAAGAATTTTTGACCTGTTTACTGAACAAGGTGAGAAGGTGGTACATGACCACATTGCTTTACGAACATTCAATGACCCCCGCATGAATATTGATGTTATTGCAAAGGTTTTTACAGATAATGGTTACGAAGCCAAAGGTGAATACAAGTTCAAGGCAAAAAAAGTTTTTGGAAGACATTTTGAACATAAAACTGATCCCAATGCACCCAAAGCTTTTATCAGTGAATTATTGATTGACCAGTTTAGTGATTACCTGCAATCAACAATATATGACTATATCAACGGATTGGATGAAGATGTTTATCTCGATCCTGATCTGGTATATAAAGGAAGTATCTGGGGCAGGATTCCTTTTGAAACATACAATAAACTGAGAGAAGAATCAGAATATGCTGCATGGCTTCTTGTATATGGATTCCGGGCCAATCACTTTGCCATAAAAGTAAATGAATTTAAAAACTTCAATACCCTGCAGGAAGTAAATGCATTTGTGAAAAGCAATGGCTATGTTATGAATACTGCTGCAGGTGAAATATATGGCACTCCAGAAGAATTACTCGAACAATCAGCCACAAAAGCAGAAATTATGCCTTTTGATTTTGCTGACGGCGTTTACGAAATTCCATCATGCTTTTATGAATTCACCCTGCGCTATAATGACGAAAATGGAAAACAGTATTCAGGTTTTATTGCTGCCAATGCTGATAAAATTTTTGAAAGCACCAATTATTATAAGAAACAGGCTGATATGATGTAAGGAAGTTGATGTTTGACAGCTCAATTAACTTTGTATCAAAAAAATATATGGATTCCTACTATACCAGTCCTGCACTGGAAACATTGAAAAGAGAACTTGAGGGTGATCTTTTTTCCGATTTAAAAACAAGGCTTTTACACGCAACAGACGCATCTGTTTACCGTGAGGTTCCGCTTGCTGTTGCCCGACCCAAAAGTGAAAATGATATCCGTTTGCTGGTTAAGTTTGCAGCAAAAAATAATATACCCCTTGTGCCCCGAACAGCAGGCACTTCTCTTGCAGGGCAGGTGGTAGGCCATGGAATTATTGTTGATTTTTCAAGATACATGAACCGGATTCTTGAATTCAATGCTGAAGAAAAATGGGTGAAAATACAACCGGGTGTAATTCTTGACGAACTTAACGCATTTCTTAAGCATCATGGATTGTTCTTTGGTCCTGAAACATCAACATCAAATCGATGCATGATTGGAGGAATGGTGGCAAACAATTCATGTGGTGCTCATTCCCTGGTTTACGGAAGTACGAGAGACCATACCATTGAATTAAAAACCATTCTAAGTGATGGCAGTGATGCTGTTTTTGGGCCGATCAATCCTGAACAATTTCGAAAAAAATGCGTAGGGAAATCTCTCGAAAGTAAGATTTATCAGAATGTCTTTCAGGTTCTTTCTGATAAAACTATACAGCAGGAAATAAAAGCACAATATCCTGATAAGAAAATTCATCGCCGAAATACAGGATATGCTTTGGATCTTTTACTTGAGAACAATATTTTTTCTGATAATCAGGAGAATTTTAATTTTTGTAAGCTATTGGCCGGTAGTGAAGGAAGTTTAGCCATCTTTACAGAAATTAAACTGAACCTGGTAAACTTACCGCCCGAAAATACTGCACTGGTTTGTGTGCATGTCAGATCCATTGAAGAAGCACTTCAGGCAAACCTTGTTGCTTTATTTCATAAACCCGTTGCTGTTGAATTAATTGATCGTGTTATTCTTGATTGTACGAAAACCAATCTTTCCCACGCAACCAATCGCTTTTTTATTAATGGTGATCCTGACGCTATCCTGGTAGTTGAATTTGCAGAATATTCAATGGATGAAGCTGACAAAAAAGCTTCGGAAATGATCAGCAGTATGCAGCAAAAGGGATTAGGATATCATTATCCCGTGCTGAAAGGGGCAGATATTGGCAAGGTGTGGGCTTTGCGTAAAGCCGGGCTGGGATTACTGAGTAATGTTCCTGGAGATGCGAAACCGGTAGCAGTTATTGAAGATACAGCAATCCATACCGATGCATTACCCGATTTTGTTGCTGATCTCAAAGTCATTCTTGATGCAATGAATTTACAGTGTGTTTACTATGCACACATTGGAACAGGTGAAATACATCTGCGACCTGTTTTAAACCTAAAAAATAAAGCAGATGTTGAACGCTTTTATCAGATAGCACAGGAAACAGCAAAACTCGTAAAAAAATACAAGGGTTCATTAAGCGGTGAGCATGGTGATGGAAGGCTTCGCGGTGAATTCATACCGCTTATGCTTGGTAATATTATTTACGATTTACTGAAAGAAATAAAAAAAACCTGGGATCCTGATAACATTTTAAATCCGGGAAAAATTGTGGACACTCCCTCCATGAAAACATCATTTCGTTACGTTCCCGGTACACCTATACCACAGATAAAAACTTATTTCCGTTATCCCGAAGCAGGTGGTTTTTTGCGTGCCGTTGAAAAATGCAATGGTTCGGGTGATTGTCGTAAACCATTTATATTTAAAGGGGTAATGTGTCCATCTTATCATGCAACATCTGAAGAAAAAGACACAACAAGAGCCAGGGCAAATATACTGAGAGAGTTTGTATCCAACTCTCCGGAAAAGAATCCTTTTAACCATATTGAGATAAAAGAAATCCTCGATTTGTGTCTTTCCTGCAAAGGATGTAAATCAGAATGCCCGTCAAATGTGGATATGGGTAAATACAAAGCAGAATTTCTTCAGCAATATTATGATGTAAATGGCACACCTTTGCGCTCGAAATTAGTTGCAGGTTATAGTTCATTAAATAAACTGGCAAGTGCGGTTCCATCCCTTTATAATTATTTTTCGCAATCTACAGCTTTTGCACCGTTAATAAAAAGATTTTCTGGCTTTGCCCTTCGCAGAAGCCTGCCAAAACTTCATAAGCAAACCCTTAGGAGATGGGCCGGCAAAAATCTTGATAAACTCAACCAAAGTGCCAATCCCGAGAAAAAAGTCGTGTTGTTTTGCGACGAGTTTACCAATTATAATGATGCTGTAACAGGTATTAACACTTGCAAATTACTCAACCGATTGGGATATTTCATTGAAATGCCACAAGTTGACGAAAGCGGAAGAGCTGCAATTTCGAAGGGATTATTGAAAAAGGCAAAAAAACATGCCGACAGAAACATTAATATTTTACATCAGTGGGCTGAAAAAAACATTCCTATTATAGGAATAGAACCTTCTGCTATACTCACTCTCAAAGATGAATACATTGACCTTTGCAGTGATGAATATGCAGAGAATGCCCAACAACTTAGCCAGAATGTATCTATTTTAGATGAATTTCTCTGTCGTCAATATGAAAAAGGATTTATTGATCCTGATCTTTTTTCCAGTAAGAAGCAAAGGATATACCTTCATGGTCATTGTCATCAAAAAGCCCTTTCTTCAATAGATTTTACAAAAAAAATGCTTTCTATTCCAAAAGGATATGAAGTGAAAGAGATTGAATGCGGTTGCTGCGGAATGGCCGGTTCATTCGGATATGAAAAAGAACATTATGAGTTAAGTATGGCTATTGGCGAGTTAAAACTGTTTCCGGCCGTAAGAGCTGCCACAGAGAACGATCTGATATCAGCCCCGGGTACAAGTTGCCGCCATCAGATACTTGACGGTACAGGAAGAATTGCACTGCATCCGGCAGATATTTTGTGGAATGCATTAAAAAAGTAAAGCCTTAACAAAATCATAAACACCCTTAAAAATTTGATATTCTGCATTTTTTGAAGTAATTTTGTATTTATTAATTAATAGGGGCTATATCTATTGTAAAAATAGTAAGCCCCTGAATTTTTTAAACACAATAAACCTTTTTTATGAGTAAAGAAAAAGTTATTTCATTAACCTATGAATTGCGCTCTGGAAGTGCTGAAGGCGAAGTTATTGAAACCGCAGGAAAAGATAATCCTGCAGAATTTATTTTTGGAGCAGGCAATCTGATCCCGGAGTTTGAAGATCAGATACAGAGTCTTAAGCCGGGAGAGAATTTTGAGTTTACTATTGAAACCGATAAGGCCTATGGCCCCACCAACCCTTCAGCAGTTGTTAATCTGCCGAGAAATATTTTTACCATTGATGGTAAAGAAGCAGAAGACCTGCTGCACATAGGAAATATAGTTCCTATGCGTAACGATCAGGGTGAACCTCTTCAGGGAAAAATACTTGAAATAGAGGATGAAACAGTAAAAATGGATTTCAATCATCCACTTGCAGGGCAAGACTTGCATTTTAAGGGAGAAGTAGTTACTTCACGAGATGCCAGCCCCGAAGAAGTTTCACACGGACATGTGCACACCGGAAAAGACGGGCACTAATTATTATCATGGTATTTTCAATATCTGATAAATAATTGCAAACTTTTCTGTTCGACAATTTTTTCCTGTTTTGTTTATTAATTAAGGAATTAAATTACCTTTGTAGGATTGAAATTATTATTTATTATTTTAAAATTATTATGAATAACGGAAAAGTAAAGTTTTTTAATGAAACCAAAGGATATGGTTTCATTCAGGATGTAGAAACGGACAAAGAGTATTTTGTGCACGTATCGGGCCTTATAGATGAAATCAGAGAAAATGACGATGTCACATTTGATCTCAAAGAAGGCAAAAAAGGATTAAATGCAGTGGATGTTAAACTGGCCTAGTACCAAAACATACACATCACATTTATGAATTAAAAAAGCCTTACAAGTTGTAAGGCTTTTTTTTATATAAAAATATTTTCAAACTACATTATATTTGCAGGTATGGATGTAAAACATAAAACCATTCAGGAACAGGGATATGAAGTTTTCATAAATATATATCTGCCTGAAAAACCTCCCAAAGCCATTGTACAGATTAACCATGGAGTAGCAGAGCATAGCAATCGATATAATGATTTTGCTGAATTTCTTTGCAATAAAGGGTACGCTGTTTATACACATGATCATCCGGCGCATGGAAAATCACTAAAGCCGGATAGCCAAACAGGCCATTTGCCCTGGCGTGGCGGTTGGGATCTGATGTTAAATGTTATACACTCTATCAATAAAACCATCAGAAAAAAACATCCTCAGGTACCTGTTTTTATTTTAGGACATAGCATGGGATCATTGCTTACAAGATACTATAATGCAACATACCCCATGTATTTTAAAGGAATGATACTTTCAGGAACAACTGAACCCAACCCTGTTACCTTAAAGAGTGCTTTGTTATTTACCAGATTGAATCGCTTCTTTAAAAAACAGGAATACAGCAACAAGCTACTAAATGATGCATTCTTTAAAGGATTTAACCGTTCAATACCTGATCCAAAAACTAATTTTGACTGGCTCAGCACAAACCCGGCTGAAGTTGAAAAATATATAACTGATCCCTTGTGTGGCTTTCCTCTTTCACTTGGTTTTCTGAAAAATCTGTTTCAGGGTTCACTGCAAATGCTGAAAGCTGAGAAAAATCTCAGGTTCAGAAAAAACTTTTCTACCCTCATAATTTCAGGAAAAGATGATCCTGTAGGTAATTTTGGTAAACACCCAAAAATAGTTGAACAGAAATATATACAACAGGGTTTCTATAGAACCCGAATCAACCTTCTTGATGGTCGCCATGAATTGCTTAACGAAACTGATGAAATCAAAACAAAAACCTACATGATTATTGAAAATTTTATAGAAAGTAAATTGCTGGGAAACTTCTGAAAGTGCCGCTAAATATCCATTAACCAAAATTTTGTTAAAAGAAGACAGTATCTTCTCCAGGTTCTGCTTTAATATATTATTTTCGGTAATTATAATACATCTCCGTTAAGAAATAAACTGTTTCTGAATAAGAGTAAAATATTCAAACACATAATTAACTTTTTACTTAAATGAAAAAAAATTCGACAATAAATCCGGCAATACTTGTTATGATCTTTTTTGTTGCCGGTCTTATTTCCTGCCATCAGTCAACCAAAACTCCTCCTATCAATAAATCAGATATGAATATGAATGTTACTCCGGGTGATGATTTTTACCGCTTTGTAAATGGTGGATGGCTTGAGAAGAATCCTATACCTGAAGAATATAGCAGATACGGTTCTTTTGAACAACTTGCAGAAGAGAATGAGGTAAAATTGTTTGCTCTTTTGATGGAAATACAAGATGATCTTAATGCACAACAAGGCAGCAACAGACAAAAGATCCGTGACTTTTACAATAGTGCAATGGATACAGTAAACCAAAAGGAATTATCTACCAAACCCATCAGATTCCTTCTTGAAAAGGTTGAAAATATTACCGAGTTAAACGAAATAACAGAAACTATTGCTTATTTGCATCAAAGAGGAATCAATACATTGTTCAGATTATATGCAGGACAGGACCGGAAAAATACTGAAATAATGATTGCAAATATCATGCAGGGAGGATTGGGAATGTCTGATCGCGATTATTATATGAATCAGGATTCGCGAAGTATTGAAATCAGAAGCAACTATGAATTATTCATTGAAAAAATATTCATCCTTGCAGGTCATTCAAAGAGAGAAGCCCGCGAAGCGCGAAGAAGGATCATGGAAATGGAAACCAATATGGCCGAAGCATCAATGACAAGACTTGAAAGGCGTGATCCTTACGCAACATATAACAAGATGACTGTTACGCAATTACAGGATAAAATGCCTTTGTTTGACTGGAATTCGTACCTCTCAGCAAGAAATATTGAAATTGATGAGTTAAACGTTGGACAACCTGTATTCTTCGAAAATGCTAATTTTTTGCTTGAGCTAAAGCCTGTTGAGTACTGGAAAACCTATCTGAAATGGAATATTCTTCGTTCAACATCTCAATATATAGGCAAAGATTTTGAAGATGCTCATTTTGAATTTTACGGAAGGGTTATGACCGGCAGTGAAAAACAAAGAGAACGATGGAAACGGGCACTTTCAAGCCTTAATTCAGCAATGGGAGAAGCCGTAGGTCAGGAATATGTAGCACTACATTTTCCACCGGAATCAAAAGAAAGAATGATTGACCTGGTTGAACATTTGCGCCAGGCATTCAATCAAAGAATTGAACAACTTGAGTGGATGAGTGAAGATACCAAAACTGAAGCTTTTGCCAAACTTGAGGGCATGAATGTTAAAATTGGTTATCCCGATAAATGGACAGATTATACTAAACTGGAGATCGAAGATCAGCCATTTGTACTTAATTATCTCTCCGCACGTAAATTCAATATTGAACGAAATATCGCTGAAATAGGACAACCTGTTGACCGTGACAAATGGTTCATGAGCCCGCAAACAGTTAATGCTTATTACAGCCCTACAATGAATGAAATTGTTTTCCCCGCAGCCATACTTCAGCCTCCATTTTTCTACCCCCATGGTGATGATGCAGTCAATTATGGTGCCATTGGAATGGTTATCGGCCACGAAATGACCCATGGATTTGATGACCAGGGAAGGCGCTATGCCAGGGATGGAAACCTGCGTGAATGGTGGACAGAAGAAGACAGCCGAAGATTTGAAGAAAGGACAGAAATACTCGTAGAACAATATAGCAATTACATTTTGCTTGATTCACTAACGATCAATGGTCGTTTAAGCCTTGGGGAAAATATTGCTGATCTCGGAGGACTTACAATTGCTTACCAGGCATTACAAAACAAGCTCAATGAGGATGGAAGACCTGCCGATATTGAAGGGTTTTCTCCTGAACAAAGATTCTTCATTTCCTATGCCCAGATTTGGCGAAACCATATGCGTGATCAAAGGATGATGCAACAATTGAATGAAGGACCGCATTCACCGGGTGAAGCAAGAGTTAATGGTATAGTTTACAATATGGAGGAGTTTTATAACGCATTTGATATTGCAGCAGAAAACTCAGTGCGTTTTATTCAACAAGAGGCAAGAGCTGAAATCTGGTAAAACAGATTGATGATCCGGTAATTATTCGACAACAACTTTCTTATAACTGTTGAAGTTTACTCCGGAAAGATGAAGAAAATAGACTCCTGATTCAAGGTTACCAATATCTATTTGAAACTGGTCTGATGTTTTATCATCAAGAATTTCAAATACTTCAACCTTTCCCATAACATTAATAATTCTGGCGGAATGCAAAATTTTCTGACTTGTATTCAAAATAGTCAGCCAATTTTGCGCCGGATTAGGAAATATTACAATTTCATTATCAAAATCAGGATCATTTGTATAAGTAGCAGAAATGGGTTCAAAATTTGCCTGTAATGTCCTGTCATGATCAACAACAAAAGAATACTCCAATTCTGTTGTTACCACATTACCGTTTTCAGTCCAGTTAACAAAACGATATTGTTCTGCAGGTTCTGCTATAATTGTATGTTCTTTATCAATCGGAAAAGTTCCATGCCCTGTAGCAAAACCACCTTCAGGGGGTATAGCAAAGAGCATAATGTCGAAAAAGTCAACAACAGGTTCATCACTTTTTTCAAACATTGCTCTTACACTCCAATCTCCTGAAATATCAAAATCACTTAAAAGCTGCCAGCTTTCGGTATCGGTAATGTCAAGTCTGATCATATTCCCTTTTCCATCGTAATCAGTTGCCTGATCGCGACCGGCCGGAAACACATTGGCACCTGGGTCATCAAACTCGGCGCCAATCCATAATTCCTGAAAGGTATTTATGATAAAAGGCTCATCAAGTTCAACAAAAATCCATTGAGATGTTTGTTGGGCAACAGATTTGCTAACATATTCTATCAATGAGTCGGCACCGGGTCCCTGCCAGATCTTCATATCAACAGCTGTTGCGGGGTTATTTATGTATACATTTATTCCTGTTAATGAATTGGCTGATAATTCCTGGAGATTTTCCGGTGTGAACCGGGCAGCAATCTGAAAAACACCACCGTCATTCAATCCAACAGAACTACTGCTGTAACCATCATCCCAAAAAACCCAATCACTGATATAATCATCATGCATGAAATTTAAACTTACTTCACCGGTTTGCTGATTATAATTTATATCTGTAACAGGTTTGTTTGTAAAAGATTTTGCCCATGCCCTTGATCCTGGAATAGTAAAATCAGTAAATAATGTATTTTGTGTACTCCCGGGAAATGGTGTTGATGGTGAATTGATATTACCATAGGAGTTTGGAGATGAATTGGGATAATTGGTTGCTCCGGCAGAAAACGGATACATCAGCTGCGGATGACCTGCATTAACACCATTACCTGCATCTTCAATACCGGCATGCACATGAAAAATCAAAAGACCGTTACCCGGCACAAAGGCATCAAATCCTGTTTTTTTGCGATTCTCAAGTAAATAATACTCGCCTGGAGTAAGGGTGTTGATTCGATAAAAGCTGTTCGGATCATCTACTGAATTTTGTAAGATAACTTCACCAGGTTCATCAAGAATTTGTTGCCCGGCCCAATTGTAAATATAGGTTTTTGTATAAGGATTATGATGTGCAGGTGTGGCACCGCTATTGTTCCAGGTTCCGCCGGCCATCATATCCCATTGCCCTGTACCCTGGTAACTACCGCCTGAGTCTTCTCCATCAGTATCGTAGTAATCGGGAGCACCCAAAACGTGGCCAAATTCATGACCAATAACGCCTATACGGGTAATAAATCCCTGGGGGTTTGACTGCGAATTTCCCCTGCGCTCGGGAGAACAGGCATAACGGCTTATGGAAACACCATTATACTGAATAGCAGGCCAAATAGACCAGGCATGTGACCATATGGTATTTGAACCTCCTCCGGCTTCCTGCCCGTAGCCGGCAAAAATCATATACACTCCATCAACCGAACCATCACCTGAGTTGTCATAATCAGAATAGTCCACATCATCACTCGCCAGATGTATACCTTCAATCATAAGATTCCTGGCCCCTTCAAACGAACTGTAGTCTGTCATATCATTGCTGGCAGTGTATGGCCCGACGACATCCACACTCAGGTCAAACTGACCATAAGAATTTTCAAGATAATAATCTTTTACACTACCTGTTGCACCTTCAAAAGTATAATTTAACTGATTAAACAAGGCATCAAACTCTTCTGCAGTTCTGATAAAAGGAACATCTGGAGTTTCCATCAAAATACAAAGCAGAGTGCGTTCACCGGTTGACGGAAAGTTTTTATGTTGAGCATCTGCTTTTACTTGCCATACAGAAAGCATCATTTCTTTCTGACTTTCACTAAATTTCAATCTTTTTTCGAGATTCATCAAAAATTTTGATTCATCTGATGTTCGCTGCACCAAAGGAGAAACTTTCATTCCTGAAAATACCAGATCACCATTTTCATCTTTTACTGCATACTGATATTCACCAAAGTCAGTAACCAGGATCGTATAGCCATCCAGTGTTTCAGCATAGTTAATTTTTTCATCACCTTTGAGATAGAGACTTATTATGCTACCATCAGGTTGTTCAAATTTAATCAGACCGGGATAAGCAGGCACAGCCGGCAAATTTTCTGATGTAATAAAAAGGAAAAAGATTAGTAACCAGATTGTATTTTTTTTCATAACTGAGAATAGGAATTATATACATTTAGAATTTTAATCATTCAAAGTGTTGAGTATTTGCCACACATCATCAGTCCGATCTTCAGGATTGCGTGCAATTATGCCGCTTAATTGGGGTATGCCTTCATGATAAGTAATTACATATTCATAATAACCTGTATCATTTAATAACAAGATATAACCATCAACTGTTTTAGCCTGGTGGGTAAATTCATCTCCGGTAAGAAATATTTTTAACACATAGCTATCGGGTAATTCGTAAAAGATAGTATCGGGATATGCCGGAACCTGAGATGGCAAACCAGCCATATCATCATAAATATCAGGAACTTCAGGAACAGTATCATTGCTTGCAACACTTTCTGAATTTTTCTTTGCACTGCGGCAGGAGAAAACCATCAAAATTATAATGAAGAGAAAAATGAACCGGATTATTTTGTTTTTCACAATTTGGGAAGAGTTTTTTTCATTGAATATAATTAGCTACTAATTTACATTATTTTTTACAACCGGTTTTTGGGTAAAAACAAATAAAAAAGGCCATTCACTTTGGAATGGCCTGATTTTATCTATTGATAAAGGATTTCGTTTATTTTTTGATTTTATCCACAACCGCTTTAAAGGCCTCGGGATGGTTCATAGCCAGATCAGCAAGAACTTTACGATTGATCTGGATATCATTTTTTGATAATTCGCCCATAAACTTTGAATAACTCATGCCTTCATTGCGCACAGCAGCATTAATACGCATGATCCAGAGTTTTCTGAAATTTCTTTTTTTGGTTCGTCTGTCACGATAAGCATAAGTTTGACCTTTTTCCCAGGTGTTCTTTGCTGCGGTCCAAACATTTTTTCTTGCACCAAAGTATCCTTTGGTGAGTTTTAGAATTTTTTTTCTTCTGCGTCGCGATGCGACATTATTAACGGATCTTGCCATTTTGTTAAATTTTGTTTTCGTTTAGCGCTTCCCATCTGAGGAAAGTCTTTTCGGGCTAAACAAAGGTTTTTACATAATTTATTTATTAATCATTTACAGGCAAAGCATTGCCTTTACATTGTTTTCATCTGATTTGTGAATCAATGAAGTTTTTGTAAGATTTCTCTTTCTCTTTTTTGTTTTTTTTGTAAGGATATGACTTTTGTATGCATGCTTACGTTTAATTTTGCCGGTAGCGGTAAGAGTAAACCGCTTTTTAGCACCGGATTTGGTTTTCATTTTAGGCATTTTAATTCAATTTACGGGTTTTTATAATAAATAATAAACGAAATTTCTACTTTTTCTTTTTGGGAGCGATGAGCATGATCATCCTTTTACCTTCAAGTTTTGGAAGCTGTTCTACTTTTCCGATATCTTCCAGCTCCTGTGCAAACCTGAGCAGTATGACTTCTCCCTTGTCTTTGTATATGATTGATCTTCCTTTGAAGAATACATATACTTTAATCTTGGCACCTTCTTCAAGGAATTTTTGAGCATGCTTCATTTTAAAGTTGAAGTCATGTTCATCGGTATTGGGTCCAAGTCGGATTTCTTTAACAACAACTTTTGCAGCGTGTGCCTTTATGTCTTTTTGCTTTTTTTTCTGATCGTAAAGAAACTTTTTGTATTCCAGAATCTTACACACAGGGGGATTAGCAGTGGGAGCAATTTCGACAAGATCAAGTCCTTGTTCTTCGGCCAGTGCCAGAGCCTCCTTTAACTGCATAATTGACGGTTCTACATTTTCTCCTACAACCCTAACAACGGGTGCCTGGATTTTTTCATTTATCTTATGCGGGTCTTCCGGTTTTACAAAACCTCTTCTGGGTCTTGGTCTAAAAGGTGTAGCTATACTTTGTTCCTCCTTTATTTTGTTAATAAACTGTATTAATTAAAACTTTATTTATATTATACTTTTTTTAAAATAAACACAAAAAAATCAGAACTCCGTCAATTCTTTGATTTCATCTTCAACCAATTTGATAAAATCATCAGGGGTAAAAGTGCCTAAATCACCTTTTCCATGCTTTCTGACAGACAAAGTTCCCTCATTTTCTTCTTTCTCACCAACAATGATCATAAACGGAATCTTACGTGTTTCAGCATCTCTGATCTTTTTGCCGGTTTTCTCACTACGCTCATCAATAAGGGTGCGAATTTCGGAATTATTTAGCAAATTTAAAACTTTTTTTGCATAATTCTCATACTTCTCGCTGATTGGCAGTACGATAGCCTGCTCAGGAGTAAGCCACAGCGGGAAATTACCGGCGCAATGTTCAATAAGAACTGCCACAAAACGTTCCATGGAACCAAAGGGTGCACGGTGAATCATAACCGGCCGATGCTTTTGATTGTCAGTACCTGTGTACTCCAGTTCAAAACGATCGGGTAAATTATAATCTACCTGAATGGTACCCAACTGCCACTTACGTCCCAAGGCATCCTTTACCATAAAATCGAGTTTAGGGCCGTAAAAAGCTGCTTCACCGGTTTCAATTTCAGCTTCAATACCTTTTTCTTCCACAGCTTCGATTATTGCTTTCTCGGCTTTCTCCCAGTTCTCGTCAGTACCTATGTATTTCTCCTTATTATCAGGGTCGCGCAAGGAGATTTGTACCCCGTAATCCTTAAAATCAAGCGCCCTAAAAATATACAATATAATATCTATTACCTTGATAAACTCTTCTTTTACCTGATCGGGCCGGCAAAAGATATGTGCATCATCCTGTGTAAAACCTCTTACGCGGGTTAATCCATGCAATTCACCACTCTGCTCATAACGGTACACAGTGCCAAATTCAGCCATTCTTACCGGCAGTTCTTTGTAAGAATACTGTCTTGTTTTATATATTTCGCAGTGATGCGGACAATTCATGGGCTTGAGCAGAAACTCCTCTCCCTCTGCAGGTGTATGGATCGGCTGAAATGAATCTTTTCCATACTTCTCGTAATGACCGCTAAGCACGTAAAGGTTCTTATTACCGATGTGCGGTGTAATAACAGGTAAATATCCGGCCTTGCGCTGTACATCTTTGAGGAACTTCTCGAGATTTTCTCTGAGTTGTGCACCTTTAGGCAGCCATAGTGGCAAACCCTGACCTACATTTTGTGAAAAAGCAAACAATTCCATTTCGCGTCCGATCTTCCTGTGGTCACGCTTTTTAGCTTCCTCAAGCATTTCAAGGTATTCGGTAAGTTGCTTTTGCTTGGGGAAAGTTATTCCATATACACGTGTAAGCTGTTGTCGGCTTTCATCACCACGCCAGTATGCACCGGCAATGCTAAGTAACTTCACTGCTTTGATGGGACTGGTATCCATAAGATGCGGTCCGCGACAAAGATCAGTAAAATTGCCTGATTCATATAAACTAATGGTGCCATCTTCCAAATCCTGCAGTAGATCAACTTTATATTCATCACCCTTTTTATTGTAATATTCAAGGGCTTCCTGCTTGGGAATTTCTTTTCTTACAAACTCCTGCTTTTGGCGGGCCAGTTCAAGCATTTTCTTCTCGATTTTTTCAAAATCGTTGCTTGAAATGGTTTGATCTCCAAGGTCTATATCATAGTAAAACCCATTTTCCACATCAGGACCAATGCCAAACTTGGTTCCCGGATACAAGGTTTCAATGGCTTCAGCCATAAGGTGAGCTGATGAGTGCCACATAGTGGCTTTGCCATCCTTATCATCCCACGTATTAAGCTTAATCTTTGCATCACCGTTGATGGGGCGGTCCAAATCCCAAACATCACCATTTACATTAACAGAAAGCACATTGCGTGCAAGCCCCTCACTGATGCTCCTGGCTATTTCAATGCCGGTAACACCTTCGGGGAATTCTTTTACAGAATTATCGGGGAGTGTTATTTTGATCATATTATTACCTTAAAATTCAAGGGTGCAAAGGTACAAAAAATTATACTTTATTTCCCTGAAAGTATGGAAAATAAAGAATTTTTAATGTATAAAACAAACAGATTATTCAAAAGTTGATAAAAAATTATGAAAACATGGTATAAGTTTTTCCGGCAGGACTTATTGCAAATGTATTTACAGAAATTATTAGCTTTTACATTCTCTTAATCAAACGCAGCTTATGAGAGTACTTTTTGATATCGGTATTAAAAATTCCCTGGTGATCAATTTTATCTATTCTTACTTTCTGGTGAGCATGCAGGATATGCTCACTGTCGAGAAGGATACCCACATGGTTGATAATTTCTTCCTCATTATCAAAGAATAACAAATCGCCGGGCAATGCTTCATGGATAAGATTAATCATTTCACCCTGGGTGGCCTGCTGCGAGGCATCGCGCAAAATGGATTTACCAGCAATTTTATATACTACCTGGGTTAAACCTGAGCAATCTATTCCAAGAGCTGATTTGCCACCCCACAAGTATGGACAATGCAAAAACATCATCGCACTGTTAACCAGCAAATCGCGATCAAACTCTTTGATCGGGTTCATATTGCCATGGTATAAATATTCATCACCCAATAGATTAAAACTGCCTCCTTCACAATCATAAAATGTACTACCTCCGGAAATGAGAAAGCTTGCATTTTCCGATTTGTTTTCAAGAACCTGCACCAAATCGGTGTTTACCCATTTTGCTGCCTTATCCAGATTCAGAAAATCATCATGGGAAAGAGAAGTAACCTGACCCTGCGATATCCAGCCCAAATAATTATCATGCAGCAGTCGTACATATAACCACTTGGGTTTTGTTTCAATAATTTCCATAATCTCACCGAACAAAACCTGCGATACCATTTCGCTATTGTCATTGGCCGATAAGCGCAAAGGCGCCACACTGATTAAACAAATACCATGTTGCATATCAAAGCAGTTTTAATAGGTAAAAATATGCAAAAAGCTTTTAAGTGAAAACAAAAAAACCAATAATCTGGAAATAATTGCCGGTAAATTTGGTTATTTATAAGTTTACACATAAAATTTCTTCAATTTTATATAAAAGTTATGCATTATATTCATCCTGACTATTAAAATAGGTTTATTTTTGTTCAACAGGAATACCCGATAATCCAAATGATAAACTTTAAGGAACACTTTAAGCTTACAGCGGTTTATACCTTTTTTGCAGCATTTCCGGCATTGTTGCAACTTATTGTTTATCCGGTTATTGAAGGTGAAACACGTTTGGGAGCAGAAGATTTTGGTTACCTGGCCATTACGGAAGTAATCATTTCACTGGTTTTTACCTTTAGCATTTTTGGAACTGCCAACGGACTTGCCAGATTATACTACGACAACAAAGATAACCATGAATCATACAACAAGCTTGTATCGACGGTTTTATCGGGCATTATTTCGCGCGGGTTATTGTTAACCGGTATTTCAATCCTGTTTGCACCACTGATTGGTAGTATTTTCAATCAACCTGCTTTACAAAATTTTGAAGAATACGGCCCATATGCAGTTATTTCGGGCTTGAATCGTGCGGTCATTTTCATGGCTGTTGTGCTTTACCGGCACGAAAAAAAGTTAAGTTACTTCGTTATAGTAAGTCTGTTGTCAGGTCTTTTCAGGTCAGGGTTCCAGATTGCAGGAGTACTCTTTTATGATCTTTCATTTAAAGGATACGTATATGGTACAGCTCTTGGCGGTGGAATTGTTGCTTTAGGAATAATTCTTTTTATATATTTTACAAGTGGTTTGCATTACAACAAAACCATCAACGCAGAACTTTATCCCTTTTCAAGACCTTTGTTTTTTTCTGAACTTATTTTCTGGGGTTTTTTATTTGCTGACCGGTTTTTCCTTTTGGGCAACCCTGAACAACTTGGTATATATGACAATGCAGTTAAATTTGCAATGGGCATACAATTGGTTATTCAGGGGTTATCAGCCGGTGTACAACCTGAAATTTTCCGGTTTTTAAAAGATGGCATTGAAAAAAAACATACTGAGATCAAAAAACTTTCGTCACTGCTGCTGGCTGAATCACTAATAATAATAGCACTTGCTATTATACCTGTTATGCTATTTATTGATTTCTTTTATGAAACAAGTCTTCAGCTTTCTGCAGCAATAATTTCGATACTTTTTATCAGGTATATCTTCAGGGTACAATATGTGGTTTTTTCATGGCCCCTGATGTTTAGCAAAAAAACCATCTGGTTTTTTGTTCTGAACTCTGTTGCTTTGTTTATAAATCTGTTGATTAACTGGTTCCTGACACCAAAAATCGGATACTATGGGGCAATTATTGCTTTCCTGGTATCGTCATTTGTGCAGGTGCTGTTAATTTTCACTATTCAACAAAAAGTTATTCCCATACAATGGAATTATAAAAAAATGATATATTTCCCAATAGGAATTATTGCATTTACAGGATCTCTTGAGTTTCTGAAACATGCATATAATATCAGTGCTTATTTAACTTCTTCGCTGGTAATATTATTTATTTTTTCAGGTCTGGCCCTTGTTTATAAAAATGAGATAAAAGGAGTTATAAAGATCTTACAAAATAAATTTACCGGCAAAAACACTAATAATATGAAATCAATTACAAATGATGAACCCGGGCAAATTCATTGAGGAATACTTTTTTAAGAAACGCATTGTTTTTTTTGCATCAAAGCAAGAAACAGATCTTTCTGTCATACCCCCCGAAAAAAGTAAGTACAGATATGAGTTCTTCGATTTGGAATCGGCAGCCATTGAAGATCTTTATAATACACTTGAACACATTGTTCCTGAAGAACTTTTGACCCGGTATATCGGAAGACATAATTATCCCCAATACTGGAAACTAATTATAGCTTATTATGATGAAACTCCGGTGGGTTGCAACTGGATATTAAAAATTCCTTACGATAAATTTCTTTTCGACAGCTTTGTGCATGATACCCAACATATTTTATTGGGTAATTTTTATGTTACTCAGAAATCACGGGGCCAGGGAGTAAATAAAGAAATGGTAAAAAAGGCTTTGAGCTATGTTTTTGAAAACCATAAAAATCAAACACCGGTTTTTATTGTGGAGAAGTCAAACAAAAGCTCGCTTAAAAGCAGCGAAGGTATAGGCGCAAAAATATATGGTACAAACTATCTTATAAAAATTTTAAAGCGAAATGTAATTTCTGTGTTTATTCCTGAAAAAGGAAAATGGAAAATATGGTTTCTACCTGCATTTAAGCAAAAGTTGTTTTAGAAAAAAAAGATATTAGCTATAAATGAAACATCCGGTTATAGTATTTAATTGCGGATATAATGGATTGAGCATACTCCAGGAACTGGGCTCAAGGGGTGTAAATTGTTATGCATTCGACAGTAAACGCTCGGTGGGTACTTTTACACGTTATGCCAGGTTCAAAAGATGCCCCGATCCCCTTCGCCATGAAACGGATTTTATAAACTTTCTTTACGATTTTTGTAAAACCCTCAAAGAAAAACCTGTTTTGTTCCCCACGAATGATAAGTGGGCGTATGCCATTTCAAAACATAAAAACAGGCTTCAGGAGGTTTCTCTGCCATGTGTGACCGAATTTAATGTTATAAGCAAACTAATAAACAAAGATCAGTTTTACAAAATAGGCCAGAATGAACAATATATGACGCCTTCAACCTGGACTATTGAAGAAACAAGAGATGTAAAATTCCCTGTTATTGCAAAACCGGTATTTCGGGGAATTTCTTCCAACACCGGAGATACCCGCAAATTCAAATTTCTTGAAAGTAACCGGCTTACACTCATTAATAATTCTAAGGAATTATCAGATTTTATCAAAAAGGCAGGCAGTTTTAAAAAGTATCTGATTCTTCAGCAATATGTAAAAGGAATGTCAGATGCTATGTATACAATTGGTATTTATGCAGACAGAAACTCAAAAATACAGGCAATTTTTACCGGCAGGAAAGTCCGTGGCTATCCTGCGGATTCGGGAGATATTGTTGTTGGCGAAAGCAGCAAGCTCCCTCAAAGTTTGATTGAAAATACAAGGCGGATAGTCGCAGAAATGAAGTACACCGGAATTGCAGAATTCGAATATAAAAAAGATGAGGAAACGGGCAGGTTTTTTCTGATTGAGATAAATCCAAGAGCCTGGTCGTGGATTGGCATTACACCCTATTGTGGTGTTAACATTCCCTTAATTGCCTATCAGGATATGGCAGGAATAAAAAGAACAGAAAAGCCCATCCAGGATAATTATCATTTCAGGTACATAAAAGTTATGCAGGATTTTACAAATTGTGTTTTACGGTACAAACAATCCTATAAGCCCTGGGCAATGAGCTGGAACAAATGGGCAAAACAAAACCGCAAATCAAAAAAAATGTATGCTGAATTTCATAAAAAAGATTATTTAATACCTTTGGTATCGCTGATATATGTAACAGCAAACATTTTACTCAGGAAAAACAGCACAGTGTAAATAAACAATAAGGATATTTATTTCTTTGTGTAGTGAGAACAAGAGTATGAATAAATTTAAACTGAAGATGGTTATAGCATAAAATGTAGTAATTTAACCATCAACACCTAACAACAATGACAAAGATCTATTATTGGTTACAGGAAAACTTTTCGAACATTATAAGAATAATATTATTTGCTCTTAGCATATTTCTTATTGTGCTTTTATTTCCGCGGCAAACCGGATTTTTCTGGGAATTTTCCCAGGCCCGACCCTGGATGTATGAAGATTTAATTGCACCCTTCAACTTCGCCATACAAAAAACTCCTGAAGAACTGGCGCAGGAAAGCGAAGAAGTATTAAGTGATTATACTCCTTTTTTCCGTAAGGATCCAGCGGTTTATGACCGCCAGTTCCAGCCTATGAATACGCGATTTGAACTGCTTTGGTCAGAACTTGAAAATGAAGAACAACTATCCGGATCATTGAAAGAGAGAACCAAAGGCATTGCAATAAATATTTTTGACTCCATATACCAACGCGGAGTTATATTTCTTGAAGGAGAGATGTTTGAAGCTGATAAAGAAACGGATATACTTATACTTGATGGTGCTGTAGCAAGGTCGAGAAAAGTGGGTGATTTTTTCAATATAAGAGAAGCTTTTCAATATGCCAACAGGGTGCTTGAAAGAGAGAATCTTGAGCCCCGGCGCAGAAGTTTGCTACGTAATGTTTTAGAAAATTCAATTACACATTCGGTATTTTGGGATGAAGAAACCAATAGCAAGGCAATCTCATCTGCTATGGAAAGAATTTCGCCCACCAGAGGAATGGTTCAGCAAGGAGAAAAAATCATTTCAAAAGGAGAACTGATTACCGCCGAAAAGTTGAAAATACTCGAATCATTCCGCGCCGAATATAGCCGGCAACTTGGCAGTACATCGGCAAATTACCTGGTTTTTTTGGGGCAGCTTCTGCTGGTTTCCATTTCCATTGTGGTTTTAAGTCTGTTTTTATGGGTTTTCAGAAAAGAAGTATTCTACAACACCAGGAAGCTCATTGTAGTTTTACTATCCATTTTTCTGATGATATTGCTTACCAGCCAGGTAGTAAAATACAATATTGATCTGTTGTACCTGATACCGGTTTGTATTGTACCCATTATAATCAGGAGTTTTTTTGATAATCGTCTTGCATTGTATGTTCATATTATAAGTATTATTCTTATCGGATTCCTTGTACCCAGAAGTTTTGAGTTTGTATTTCTCCAGTTCATAGCAGGCATCATTGCCATATTATCAATGGCTGGTTTGCGAAGGCGTTCGCAACTTTTTACAACGGTTACTCTTATTTTTCTTACTTATGCTGCTGTTTTTACCGGACTTAGCCTGGCACAAACAGGAACACTTTCTGAACTGGATCCAATAACTTATGTTTACTTCGCAGGAAGTGCACTTCTTACACTGTTTTCTTATCCGTTAATTTACATTTTCGAAAGAACTTCAGGTCTGCCAACCGATTTTTCACTGCTGGAACTATCAGACACAAACTCTCCCCTGCTTCGCGAATTAAATACTACCGCACCAGGCACATTTCAACATTCATTGCAGGTAGCAAATCTATCGGAAGACGCCATAAATATTATTGGTGGTCACAGTTTACTGGTCAGGACAGGGGCATTGTACCATGATATTGGCAAAATTGATCAGCCACAATATTTCATTGAGAACCAAAAGTCTGACATAAATCCCCACGATGAAATAAGCTATAGTGAGAGTGCTGAAATCATTATAGGACATGTTATCAAGGGAATTGAAAAGGCGCGTAAACATGATTTACCGGAATATATTATTGATTTTATTCGTACACACCACGGTACTACTACAACCCGGTATTTTTATGCAATGGAAAAAAATGAAAACCCCGATCGTGAGATTAACAAGGAGTTATTCACTTACAAAGGTCCCAAACCATTCAGCAAAGAAACCGCAGTTTTGATGATGGCTGATTCGGTAGAAGCTGCTTCACGAAGTTTGAAAAAACCCAATGAAGAATCTATTAACAATTTGGTTGAAAGCATTATAGACAATCAAATTGAAGAAAAACAATTTGATAATGCCGACATTACTTTTAAAGATGTTAAAATAATAAAGAATGTTTTTAAAAACCGGCTGATGCATATATTTCACGTGCGCATTGCTTATCCGCAAAATAATTGATCATTGCAGGGCAGACATTCAAACTTTTGCAAAATAAGAAGGATTCAATTTTCTGGTTTCATCTTTTCAAGATAGTGTAATGCTTCAGGTCCCAGATTGAACAACAGATCAAGAATACTCAGATTGGGCAGGAAGCCAAATTTATCACCAAAAACCTGATAATACGCTTCGAAGAAAAAATCTTTTTCCCCCTTTTTATCCCTTGGCTTCGGGCTTATGGTAAAACGGTAATCATCAAATTCTGAAGCATCTAAAACAAAATCATGTGTAAATTCAATTTCCACTCTTACGCCTATTTCATTGAGAATACTTTTTAATATTAAATCATTTCTTTTATATAAAAAATCAGAATCTGATTCCATGATCAGGTGTTCTGCCAGATCTCTGTAATACAGGAAATACGGTGAATTGCGATATGCCGATTCAATACCTCTCCAATGATTTTTTTGCCATGCGGCATGTTTGCTTATTTTTATCTGTGAAGTTTTGGTATGATTACCATGGGGTTTTTCGACAGGTAAGGTAAGACTAATATTTCCATTTGCACTATAAATGTTACATCGGTTTCTCCAGGTTTGCTTAGGGTACGTTTCATGTATATCTATTACAGTTTTCTCATGTCTTATAATTTCTACAAAATATTTTATTGGTGGGAAATAGGAAGTAGATAGTAAAACATCTGCTTTTTTCGTATTTGATTTTGCCATGGTTTTGAAATAAAATACAAAAGTAAAAAAAGCAATGTCTCTGAAACAAATTCTAAATTAACTCAACATGGCATTTTCTTATCTTTGTAAAAGGAAACTATGAAAGTATAGCTATCATTATGAAAATTCTCAACACCGAACAAATACGCGAAACGGACAAATACACCATAGAAAATGAACCCATTTCTTCTATTGACCTGATGGAGCGTGCATCAAAAACCTTTTTCGACCATGCTAAAAAAAGGATCAAAAAGAATGATAAGATTAATGTTTTTTGTGGTATGGGCAATAATGGCGGTGATGGTCTTGCTATTGCCCATATGCTTATTATCAGCGGGTTCAATGTAAATGTTTATAAGATTATACATTCAAAAAAGTCATCTCCTGATTTTGCCATCAATGAAGAACGACTTAAAAAAATCAGAAAAGTAAATTTTATTGAAGTATCAAGAAAAGAGAAACTTCCTGAAATAAATAATGATGACATTGTTATTGATGCAATATTCGGCAGTGGTCTTACAAGACCTCTTGAAGGGTTTCCGGCCGAAGTGGTAAAACATATCAATGAAAGTAAAGCAAGAGTTATTTCTGTTGATCTCCCCAGCGGCCTTTTCGGAGAAGACAACACCAATAATATCCATGAAAATATTATCCGGGCCGATTTTACGTATACTTTTCAATTGCCCAAACTGGCTTTTATGTTGCCTGAAAACAATAAGTATACAGGTTTATGGCAAGTATTAGATATCGGGCTGGATCAGGATTTTATTAACCGGCAGAATACTCCCTGGCATTTTTTAGTCAAGGAAGATCTATTGCCTTTTTATAAAGGCCGGGAAAAATTTGATCACAAAGGAGTTTTCGGTCACGCACTGATTATTGCAGGCAGTTATGGGAAAAGCGGTGCTGCGCTGCTGGCATCAAAAGCAGCATTGAAAAGTGGTACTGGGCTGGTTACCACCCATATTCCGCGTAATAATTACATCATACAGCAACTCGGATTGCCCGAAGGTATGGTTTCGGTTGATGAGCATGAAAAAGTATTCAGTGAAATAAAAAACCTGGAAAATTACACTGCTATTGCGGTTGGACCCGGATTAGGCAAAGACCCCTTAACTCAGAATGCTCTTAAATTGCTAATTCAAAATTCCACTATTCCATTAGTATTGGATGCTGATGCCATAAATATACTTGCAGAAAATCCGACCTGGCTCTCTTTTTTACCTGCAGGAAGCATATTAACCCCTCATGTGGGTGAATTTGAAAGACTCACAGAGAAGTGTAACAATGGTTGGGAAAGACTGGAAAAAGCAAGAGAATTTGCATTGAGGTTTCGTTGTTTCCTGGTGTTGAAAGGAGCACATACAGCAATAGTTTCACCTGATAAGCAGGTTTTTTTCAATTCAACAGGTAACCCGGGCATGGCAACCGGTGGAACCGGCGATATTCTTACAGGAATGATTTCCGGATTTGTGGCCCAGGGATACTCTTCACAATATAGTGCGATGATAGCTGTTTTTTTACATGGAATGGCAGCAGATATAGCCGTAAAAAATAGAACAACAGATAGTTTGATTGCTGGTGAATTAATTGAAAATATTGACCGCGCTATAAAAAGAACTTTTTATTAAAAGTGAGAATTCATTGGAGATCAGTTTATATTAAAGATATTTATTTCACTAAAGTACTATGAGTAAATACGGCAAATGAATCATGGGCGGTTTAGGCTGGGCTTTGACATTGAAATATTACTCTGATAGGTTAAGCCATCTTGGTGATGAATTTCAGCAAGCAGCCAAAGAAAAATTTCAGAAAGTGAATGATGCCTATAATACTCTTAAGAAAGAAAAAGGTTTTTCCTGAGGATCAAATTGATAATAAAATCCTGAAGAGAAATTTACAGAATCTCCATTGTCAAAAGAGATACATTATCGCGTGCACCTTTTTCATAAACCTGCTCAATTATTTTTCTTGCATCCGGTTTTACTAATAACTGCTCGAGTTCTCCATCAGTGATCATATCAGTAAGACCATCACTGCAGATAAGCAATAAATCTCCGGTTTTTAGTATGCTTGTAAGGTCGTGCACATCAACAAATGGTATTTTGCCACCCCCAACTGAATTAGCTATATAGTTTGAAGGAATAGTAGGATCATTGGTAAGCCAGGCAAGGGTGTGATCGGTAGTAAGCTGCTTTAATTTACCCTTGCTGAAAATGTATAAGCGACTGTCACCGGTGTGAAAACTAATAAATTTAGCTGAATAATAAAAAACTCCGGTAAGTGTAGTTCCCATCCCTTCATAAGAAGGATTTTCAACACTCATTTTATTTAAATGCTCATGTGTGCTTTTTATCCATCGGGAAAACTCTGCTTTTACTTCTTCAAATTCAAGGTCATTAGAAAATTGCTCAGTAAACCGAAAGAGATCTTTGAGAACTTCTTCACTTGCAACCTCTCCTGCCCTATGACCACCTATGCCGTCAGCTACAGCAAAAACAGCCTGCAAAGTATTATCTTTAAATGAAACTTCCCTGAAATCATCAGTGAAAAGTTGATCATCCAACAAGATGTGATCTTCATTTTGCGATCTTCTTATTCCTTTATCGCTTATACCTGCTACCTTTAAGTACATTACCAGAATAAATTATATGTGGGATTTGGCAAAAAAAGATTCAACTTATTTTTAAAAAGCCTAATTTACTAATTTAAAAATACATCACAGAACATTTTGTATTAATTTTTTAGTACAAAAAAAAGCAATACATAAGTTAATGTGTTTTACCATTGTCGACGATCAGAGTATAATATTTTCTTCAATGCAATAAATAATACTTTTTTTTATGATATGCCCCCTTTTTTTAAACACTTGATGATTTTTATTAATATTTTTATTTACCTAACCCCCTGTTTTTTTGACTATATTTGCCGTGAAATATAACTTTTGTCAAACTACAACTAATTACACCATGAGTAACAGAAGATTTACAGCCTTAAAAGAAGCGCTCAGCCACCGACCTGATGTGAGCCGGGAATACCCCTCAAAAGTATCGGAATACTTTGGCATTAATGTTTTTAATGACCGTGCCATGCGGGAATACCTTCCCGATGATGTGTATAAAAACATAAGTGAAAATATTGATAAAACCGATCGTATTGATAAGCGAATTGCTGATCAGGTAGCTTCAGCTATGCGGGCCTGGGCCATCAGTAAGGGAGCAACCCATTATACGCATTGGTTTTTGCCGTTAAACGGAGCCACAGCTGAGAAACATGACTCATTCTTTAGCCCATCATCCGATAACCGAAATGTTGAACAGTTTGATGGAAGTAAACTCGTGCAACAGGAACCTGATGCAAGCAGCTTTCCGAGCGGAGGCCTTAGAAATACATTTGAAGCCCGGGGATATTCTGCCTGGGATCCGTCGTCTCCGGCATTTATTCTTGACAATACTCTCTGCATACCCACTATTTTTGTTGCTTACACAGGTGATGCACTTGACTATAAAACTCCATTGCTTAAATCACTGAGTTTCATTGACAGGGTAGCTACTGATGTTTGTCAGCTTTTCGACCGCAGTATCGCAAGAGTATATCCAACCCTTGGATGGGAACAGGAGTATTTTCTAATTGACGAAGCACTTTACCATTCCCGTCCTGATCTGGTAATGACAGGACGGACCTTGCTCGGACACGGACCAGCCAAAGGACAGCAACTTGAAGATCATTATTTTGGCGCCATTGCCCCCAGGGTTAGGTCGTTCATGAATGAATTTGAAAAAGAATCATGGAAGTTGGGAATTCCGGTAAAGACCCGACACAATGAAGTAGCGCCAAACCAATTTGAATTGGCACCGGTATATGAAGAAGTCAATATAGCCATTGATCATAATCAACTTGTTATGGTAATTATGGACAAGATTGCACGAAAACATAAGTTCCGCATTCTGTTTCATGAAAAACCTTTTGCAGGAATAAACGGAAGCGGTAAACACAATAACTGGTCATTGGCAACCAATACCGGAAAGAATCTTCTCAGCCCCGGACATACTCCAAAAACAAACCTTCTATTTCTTACCTTTTTCGTCAATTTTATTAAAGCTGTTCATGATCACGCTGATCTTCTGAGAGCAGCTATTGCATCAGCTGGTAATGATCACCGATTGGGAGCAAATGAAGCTCCTCCTGCAATAATTTCTGTTTTCATCGGCTCACAACTTACCAAAGTTTTAGATGAAATTGAAAAAAAGGTAAAAGACCGTAAAATGACGCCTGACGAAAAAACGGAATTGAAATTAAACATTGGTAAAATACCCCAGATTATATTGGATAATACTGACCGCAACCGAACATCACCCCTTGCTTTTACAGGTAACAAATTTGAATTCAGGGCGGTAGGTTCAGCCGCAAACTGCGGGCCAGCTATGATTGTACTTAATACCATTACTGCAAATCAGCTTGAAAAATTCAAAAATACTGTTGATAAAGCCCTGGAAAAAGGCCAGGATAAAGATGAAGCGATATTCAAGATTTTAAGAGATTACATCGAGAAATCCCGACCCATTTTATTTGAGGGTAATGGTTATAGTGAAGAATGGGTTAAAGAAGCGGAGAAAAGAGGGCTTTCCAATTTTAAAAATACACCAGAGGCTCTTACAGCCTATTTAACTGACTCAACAATGAACCTTTTTTCAAAAAATAAAATTTTGACAAAAAAAGAATTGGAAGCCAGGTGGGAAATACGACATGAGAATTACGCTAAAGTCATACAAATTGAATCGCGTGTGCTGGCCGATCTGGGGGGTAATCACATTATCCCAACTGCTATCAGATACCAGAACATCCTTGTTGATAATGTCAGAGGTTTAAAGGAGATACTATCAGATGAGCAATTTGAAAAACAAGCTGATTTACAAAAACATATTATCGGAAAGATATCGGAGCATATTACCGAAATAAGGAAAGATGTGAGAGATATGATTGGCAAACGAAAAGAAGCAAATACTATTGAAAAGGCTGAATTGCTATCGCAATATTATTGCAATGAGGTAAAGCCATACCTTGACAGTATCAGATACCACGTTGATAAGCTCGAATTACTTGTTGATGATGAAATGTGGACCTTACCCAAATACAGGGAAATGCTTTTTATAAAATAGATTATCATCAAATTATCAAATTAAAAAGGAGCCCATCTGAAAGATTTTTGATCCCATTGGAAACTGAACTTAACCAGAGCCAGAATTAAATAACAGGAAAATTAATTTAGTCAAACTCAGTTGCCGATGTGAACTTTTCAGCTGGTCTCCTTTTAATATATGGAGTGTTAATTACTTAAAATTGTATACGAAACCTATACCAAACTGTTGTTTCATTTGTGTTGTTGGTCCTATACTTCCATCTTCTTTCTCAATTTTGATATCATGATCATAAAGCAGATGAAAACCAGCAGTAACGGTAAGAAAGCTGTTTATAGGCATAGTGATCTGTGTAAGCCAATCCACATCAGTATTTTTCCTGTTGCTCACATCTGAATCGGTATAGTTGTTAAACAACGTGATTTTTGAATTTACATTAACGTTCGTAACGACTTCCTTATCAAACTCTATCCGTGCCAGTGCACCAAACTCCGGATTCAGATTTTTCCCCGGCTCAACCCCATAAGCTCCCTGAGCAGAAAATCAACAGGTTTATAATCAAGACCCAATGAAGTAGTAAGATATCCTGGTGCCATAAATCGTGATAAAACTACACTATCATTAGGATATTGAAATCCTTTATCAAATTGCGATTGAAAATTAACAATTGCCGCATAACTTAATTGATCATTAATACTTCTCCCAAGCTTTGAGAATACATCAATTTTATCAATATTCTTTCTCAACGGATTGTCGGCTAATTTAATGATCCCATAATTTAAATCCGCATAATTTTCCCAACTGTAAAGGTTTTTCTTGTAATTGGCATCAAACCTTACCTGTGTTGTCGATGCAAAAGAATTCTCGCCCCCGGCGGCCCAATTGGTAAATGTAACCTGATTTAATGATTGCTGGAAAAATCCGGTGAGTTTCCAATTCTTTTCTACCTGTGTTGTATCTTGAGCAAATAAAGCAAAATTGGCAAACAATGCTAATGAAACAAATAGTAGCCCTTTTCTTTTCATAAGGTTCAGTTTTAATTATTTTATCGAATTAACTTATAAAATTTTTAAAGAGATTATTCTGTGATCAAATAATCTCAAAACAATAATATCATTATTATACTTCAGCAATTTAAAATTGATTTTGATTGAAAAACAGAAAATAAACTATTAAACAATATTAAACCGTATATGTTTAATATTATATTGATATTTTTCCAGACAAAAGTAGTCACTTTTTTTTTTTATTTTAAATAATAATTATTTACAATATCTTTTCACTTCTCATTAAAATTCGATTTATGCAGGCAATATATTTTACACAGGCGAATAAAAACTGTTCATTACATGAAACTGATATACCCGAGCCAGGCACGGGTGAAGTTCTCATTCAGTTAAAAGCAGCTGCGCTTAACCGGCGCGACTACTGGATTAAAAAAGGTATATATGCAGGAGCAAAATTCCCCTGTATTCCAGGCTCCGATGGATCGGGAATAGTGATAAAAACCGGTAAGAATGTAAATAATGAATGGTTAAACAAATCTGTGATTATTAATCCTGGTCTTAAATGGGGAAATAATCCTGATCATCATGGTTCTGAGTTTCACATTCTCGGTTTGCCAACACAGGGCACTCTTGCTCAATTTGTAATTGTACCCGAAAATAGTTTATGGGAAAAACCCGATACATGGAGTTTTGAAAAAGCAGCAGCACTGCCACTTGCCGGATTAACAGCATATCGTGCTCTTTTTACCAGGGGCAAATTGAAAAAAAATGAGAAAGTATTGATTACCGGTGCAGGAGGTGGTGTAGCAGTTTTTCTTACACAATTTGCTGTTGCAAAAGGGGCTAAAGTATTTGTAAGCAGCAGCTCTGAGAAAAAAATAAAAAAGGCTGTTACGCTTGGAGCAAAAGCAGGAGTATATTACAATATGGAAGGTTGGGAAAAAGATCTTGAAGAATTAGCAGGAGGAAAATTTGATCTGATTATAGATAGTGCTGCAGGAGAAAACTTTGAAAAATTTCCCGGCCTTCTGAATGTTGGTGGCAGAATAGTTATTTTTGGTGGAACAGCCGGAAAAATGCCGGAAATGACACCTGCAAAAATTTTCTGGAAACAAGCATCAATTCTTGGTACTACAATGGGCAGCCCGAAAGACTTTGAAAATATGCTTAATTTTGTTAAAAAGCATGATATTGAACCGGTTATTGATAAGATATTTCCTATGGTAGACACAGAACTGGCTTTCAGACAAATGGAAAACCATGAACAATTCGGAAAAATCGTAATAAAAATTTCAGATCCATTTTAAATCTCAAAAAAAAGTTATGAGTTCAAAGATATTTGTAGTTACAGGTGGTAGTTCGGGAATTGGTTTGGCTGTAATTAAGAAGCTCATTGCATACAAATCTAATCAGGTAATATCATTCTCCAGAAGTAAAAGTAAAATAAAAAGAGCTTTGGATGAAATTAACGAAAAACCCGAAAATCTGGAATTTTACGAAGGAGATGTATGCTCTGTTGATGATTGCAAAAGTTTTGCAGAAAATATCAGCAATAAGTACGGTAAAATAGATGGTCTGGTAAATTCTGCCGGTGTTTTAACTCAGGGTGGCATTCAAAATATTGGTTATGATCAATGGAAATTCAATCTGAATGTAAATCTTAACGGAGTGTATCTTTTTACTCAAAATCTGCTTGGTTTGCTTAAAAAATCAGAAAATGCATCCATAGTAAATATTTCTTCAATAGCATCAATGCGCCCGGGTCGCAGTATTGCTTATTCTGTCAGCAAGGCAGGTCTTGATATGTTAACAGAGTTCCTGGCCGGCGAACTGGCACCTTTTAAAATACGGGTTAATTCTGTAAATCCGGGATTTGTGCGTACAAATATTCACTATGATAATAAAATAGTCGAGACCAAAGATGAATATGAAAAAATGGTTTCTGATGTTGTAAAGAGAAATCCTCTGGGGAGAGAAGGAAAACCTGAAGAAATAACTGAATTGATTGTTTTTCTATTAGAAAATAAATCTTCGTGGATTACAGGTTCTGTTTTTAAGATAGATGGTGGAACTTTAATTGAAAATGACTTTTTGCCTGGTTTTAAAAATTTATAATTTTTAAACATTTTTTTAAAAATATATTTTTACATAATATCTATGCATATTGCATGTAATATTCTGTTTAATTCATGCAAACATCGTGTTAATAGTAAGTATACATCAATACAGCTAAAAATATCTGTTATTATTTTGCGGCAAACCCTTAGTTAAATTTTAGTAAATAAACGAATTGACTAAAGTCCGTAACTAAACTATATTTGATAAATAATAGTTCTTTAAGGATTTGGGCGTATTAAATATCGACATATAAAGCAAGCAACTTGCCTGAAATTGGTTGGCAGTATAAGATGTTTGAGTCAGATTTCAGATTGAAATATATCATGAAAGATGTGAAAAAGATAGATTGCAGGTACTCAAAGTCAATATCTGCCGGAGAGTTGGCAGAAAATCAAATGTTGTCGGATACATATTGAAAAAGAAGATGTCAAATTCTCTCTGAATGGGGAGGTATCAGAGTTTTTCTATTAATGGCAAGTTGCTTGTTTTATTTAAATTTATCTGGCTACTGATGCAGCTATAAAAAAATTGGATTTCCAAAGGAAATCCATGTTTTTGGTTTTATTGTTTTACAGTGTTAGTGGTGTGAGGGTTGTCTTTGTAAAAAGGCAACCCTTTTTTTGTGGCTAAATTGCAATGGCCTGGTTCTTTAAAGCAAAGCTTACAAGAGCTGCAGTATTTTTAAGACCCGATTTCGATAACATATTGTTTCTGTGTCCGCCCACCGTGCGAGGACTGATTTCCAGCTTTTCTGAAATCTCAGTATTTGAGTATCCCTGGCTTACCAACTGAAGAACCTCTAGTTCTCTTTTGGTAAAACTATCGAGAATATTTTGTTCGGTACTTTTCTGGCGGGCATTAAATACCTGCCGGGTAACCATTACAAGTATTTCATCGCTGAAATAACCTTTATCGTTCGCAATATTATCTATTGCTTTAATGAGTTCATCCTTACCAATATTTTTCAGGAGATAACCCATTGCACCAGCCTGTAGCATTTCTTCAACATACTCACCTTCTCCAAACATACTCAAAGCAAGTATTTTTAAATTGGGAAATATTTCCAACGCCTTACGGGTTGTTTCTACACCATTCATGCCAGGCATTTTTATATCCATAAAAACCAGATCGGGATTAATCCCGGGTAGCATTTCAATAAATTCCTCACCTGAAGATGCTTCAGCAATAGCATTGGCAGAAGGAATCTCTTCAAGCAAATCGCGCAATCCATTCCTGAATATAAAATGATCATCAACAATTACAATTTTATAAGCCATAATACAAAATATTTTCAGATGACAATTCCTGATAAAACAGAGTAAACTGTTTGAAATTGTATAATAAACCAATTAACATCTAACTTTTCAAAATTAGTTTTATAAGCAGACTAAAACTTCCGTATTACATGTAATTTAGCCTAAGTGATATTCTTTTTATCCGGGCTGAACTACTCCACCAGCTTTTTAAGGGGTAAAAAAATCTTTACAAATATTCCCATTCCCTCTGCTGAATGAAATGAAATAGTTCCATTCAATGAATTAATACGATTTTGCATATTACTAAGACCCATTCTTCCTGAATTATTCTGAGTTAATTTTATGTAATCAAATCCTTTACCATCGTCAGAATAACTAACTGAAAGAACATGATCCCTGATATCCATAACAATTTCAACTACATTGCAACCAGAATGCTTCAATGAGTTATTAAGTAACTCACAAACTACCCTATATAGCGCCAGAGCTGTTTCCTCATCAATATCTTCACTGGTAGTTTTTATCCGCAAATTAACCCTGAACTTTCTAATGGCATTTATTTTCGAGACATGAGATTCCAATGCCTTTTGTAAGCCAAAATCATTTAAAATACCGGGTGTCAGGTTATTGGAGATACTCCTTGTTTGGGTAATGGCATCATCTACAAGACTGCGGCAATATGTAAGTGTTTTATTTTGCCTGTGATCAAGGTTTTTATTAAGACTCTCCTGTTGAAGGTACATTTTTAAACCGGAAAGCAATGGTCCTATGCCGTCATGCAATTCCTCAGCAAGTCGTTTTCTTTCCCGCTCTTCGGTTGTTATGGTATTTTTATAAATACTCTTCTCAAAAGTTTTTTGTATTGTTATATCGCGGGCAATTCCAAAAACTTCTGAAACAGAATTTTCAGAATTATAATTAACAAAACCTTTTATTTGTAAGCTTTTTACTTTCCCTGAATTATCCAAAACCTTTGTTTCAAATGAAAATGATTTTTTGAATTCTTTGATCACACTTTCAAACTGCCTGTAAACAGATCTTCTCTCCTTAGGTATAAAGAAACTCAGAGCAAGTTTATTTTCCAGCTCAATATTATCAAATCCCAGAGTTTTTGCTGCAGCTTTATTTATTTTACGTATTTTCCCGTTTCCATCAAGGCTAAAAACAATATCAGGAACATTATCAAATAGCTCCCTGTAGCGCAATTCACTTTCCTGCAAGAGTTTCTGTGTTCGGCGAATATCATCAATATCAATACAATTTCCCATATATCCCGAAAAGCTGCCCTTATAATCATACAGAGGTACCAGAAAATCTTTCACCCAGCGAAAATTACCACTATTATGAATCATTCGGTATTCCTGAACAAAAGGCTTTTTTAGATCAAATTTTCTGTAATAATCAAATAACACCCTTTTCTTATCTTCAGGGTGAATGGCATCTTGCCAACCATCTCCCCTATCCTGATCCAGTGTTCTGCCGGTAAAAACCTGAAGGGTCTTATTCAAATAATCAATTTCTTTATTTTTATTTGCCCGCCAGATCAGTGTAGGAAAATTATCAAATACCGTAAGGTAGTAATCGAGAAGTTTTTTTTGTTTCTGTTCGGTTTTTACAAGTGATGAAATATCGCGTGAGACGACCGTTACACTTTCTACTTTGTTTTCATGATTAAAATTCGGGGATAATCTTGCCTGGTAATATAATTTGGTACCAAAAGCATCTAATTCATACCTGATTTCTGCACTGCTTTTATCTGAAACGATCTTCTTTAAGGCGTCACAAAATAATTTCTCCACATCATCGGGGAAACCTGCCTCGGAGAGCTGAATGCCCGGCTTAAAAGAACTGTTTAAATTGGCAAAGCCCGGATCCGAGTCTTTATCGGGAAACTCATAAAATCTACCAATCCTGTCAAGTATGAATACATTATCATCAATGGATTCCATAATGCTCCGAAAAACGTCATGTTGCTTGCGGCGTTTTTCATTATCGGCCTGTAAAGGATGAAAAGGCATTAATACACCATTGAATCCCTGATCATCATTGTAGCAAATATTTAAAGAGATATTACTTTTTGATCCATTGGAACTTTGCCAGGTGAAACTAAATCCTTCTGATGAGTTGTTCTTTTTACTCCTGATAGCAACTGAAATAACTTTCCTGGCAAGTTCAGGCGATAGAAAAGATACAATATTTTTCCCTTGAATAAATTCAGAATCAATACCCACCAGAGCATACAAGTTAGGAGAAACAGAAGAAACTATCCCATTTTTATCACACCGGATACAAACTACATTCCCAAAATCATCTCCTTCCATTTGTGTATTGGCTTTCATGACTCATGTAGTTTTAAAGCTGGGTTAATTTCTGAACCACTTCTTTTTTTAGTGGTTTATTTAAGAAGTGTACAACAAATCTGTTTTCCATAGCTTTTTTATGATCTTCAGCGTCAACAGAAGATGAAAGCATAACGACTTTTGTTTTCTTATGCACAATTTCAGGAAGTTCTTCAAAAAGTTCCAGGAAACCAAAACCATCAATCTCGGGCATTCTTATATCGAGAAATATAAGGTCAGGGATCTGCATGGTATCATTCTGTGCGATATCGTGTAAATATCTGATGGCAGACTCAGCAGACTTTTTGATAGCAATGCTTTTGCTAACACCTGCATTTTCAACAACTTTACGGTTAACAAGGTTATCAATATCACTATCATCTATTAGTAAGATCTTTTCCAGAATCATGGCACACAATATTTAAGGCCCGGTAAAATCGATTTACTTTTTCAGAAATTCTCAGCATCCACTGAATTCATCAAAAACAACTTTGGTTCCTTTTGAGAAAAATTTGGTAGTTCAATAACAAAAGTGGTTCCCTTATTCAGTTGCGATTGTATCTTGATATTTCCATTAAGTTTTTCAATGATTTCTTTAACTATGTAAAGACCTATACCACTTCCCGTGCTCTTATCCGTAGCCCTGTAAAACATTTCATATACCTTGGGGATATGTTTCTCGTGAATTCCTGAACCATTATCACTTATGGTTATAACTGCATTTACCGATGAAGTTTTTACCTGTATTTTCACCCAGGGCTCATCCTGATCAAAGTTGTGGTATCTGATACAGTTTGAAATGAAATTATTGAACATGATTTCTATTCTCTTTTTATCAGATAAGAATGAAACTCCGTTTTTAACATCAATATCAAATCTTAACTTGTCAAAATGCTCCATATAGGCATGGTTTTCCATTGCCTTCTCAATAAAACCTTTAAAGTCAATATTTTCATAAACAATATCAGATCGTGAATTTCTTGAGTAATCTATAATATCATGAATTATTTTATCAAGTCTGGAAATGGTTTCAGTTATCATGTTAAGATAATAGTCCCGCTCATCTGAATTTTGCTCAGTTTCAAGTAAATTCACCAACCCCAGAATTGACATAAGCGGAGAGCGTAATTCGTGGGATGTGCTGTAAACAAACCGGTCTAGTTCTTCATTGGTTTTTTGAAGTTGTTTGTTTCTTTCGCGTAATGTATTTTCAACAGCTTTGGTTTCAGTAATATCGCTAAGCACAGCAACGAAATGATTTTCTGAGCTTATGGAATTTTTTACCGGTGCCATGTAGAGTAATCTCCATGATTCTTGGTTACAGCCATTACTGCACTCAATTTCACCTTTGAAACTTTTTCTGTTCTCAAGGGCAGAAATAATATTCCTGCTTGTTTCGGTGTTTAACGGGCAACCAATTACACTGATAAAATTTTTCCCAATAGAATTCTTTTCCGGTATACCGGTAATATTTGAAACTTCCTTATTGGCATAAATTACCGGATAGTTTTCGCCATCATCCTGAACAATAAGAATACCTTCCAGGGCAGACTCAATGGCACTTTTCTGAAGCTTAAGAGTTTCTTCAGCCTTTCTGCGCTCTGTAATATCATAGCATGTGCCAATGAAACCGGCGAATTTTCCCTCGAGATTATACATAGGCCGGCCCGCATTGATAACCCACCGGTATTCACCTGATTTATGTTTAAGCCTGTGTTCGAGCTGGAAAGATTCCTTTTTTGAATATGCCTGCAGCAAGGTAGATAGGAAAACTCCCACATCAGCCATATGAAGTTTTTCTACCCAGTCTGTCTGCAGTTCTGTATTTACATCATTTCCTGTAAATTCAAGCCAGGTTTTATTGAAATAGTCAGCTCTTTTTGATGTGTTTGTTTTCCAGATCATGCTGGGAAAATCACTCAAAAGGGTAAGGTAAAAATCCCTGGCACGCTTCAGCGTTTCTTCTGTTCTTTTTTGCCTGGTAATATCGCGGCATAATACGGTTACTCCTTCGGCTACTCCCAATGCATTCTTTCGGGGTGATATACGTGCACTATACCACAATTGCGACCCGAATGCTTCCAGCACATAATCGATTTGTTCTGATTTATCTTCATCAATTACACGTTCAATGGTTTGAAGGTATTTCTTTGCCACATCAAGTGGAAAGCCCACATCATAAATATTCTTCCCGACAAATACATCACTGGTAAGCGCAAGATTTACCTGATCTGATGGCTGATAATACTCGATAAAATCGCCATCCTTATTAAGTGTAAAGAACAGATCGTCGATCGATTCGAGTGTGCTTCGCAACATTTCGTGTTGTTCATGAAACAACTGATCGGCTTTTTCCTTTTCAGTTATATCATGAATATTAAAATAAATAAGCTGTTTGTTGCCCACCTTAATCTGGTTTACAAAATACTCGAGCTCAAGAATTTTATTATTTTTCCTGTACTTTAATTTAAAGTATGAATTTTCTTTTGCAACAATTTTCTTGATTTCTTCATGCAGGTTTTCATGTTCATCGGGATGAAGCATATCCAGGCTGCTACCAATCAATTCTTCCCCTTTAAGTTTATATATTTTGGCAGCACTGTTGTTACAATCAATAATTTTAAAAGTTTCAGGGTCAAGTACAATTTTAGGTTGCAGGCTGTTGAGGAATAAACTTCGGTAAAACTCTTCATCAATGTGCGATCTCTTTCTTTTTTCAACCTGTTTTAGTGAATGCTGAAGAGTTAATTTTAGCATACCCGTTTTAACCGGCATATGCAAAAGGGTTACATTGGGTGGTAAATCAATTTCTGCAGCTACATCTGCATCTTTATCGTTCAATAAAAGTAAAACCGACGGAAGCTGCTGTAAATAAACAGCATTTCCATTTTGGAACAAATGACCAAAACTCTGAAAATCCATTAGCCACGGCTTACTTTCTGACCTTATATGTTCGCTGAAACCGTTATCAGAAAGTT
>JBHEOF010000005.1:21233-21662 GCA_046261715.1 Bacteroidales bacterium | reverse complement strand
AATCTGATCTTTGTTTTCAATTAAAAACTTTTTTACTTCCGGGCAAATGTTCTTTTCATGAGCAGTAAGGTAAAATTTTGTCAATTTGCTGTCGGATATCATTTATTGTTTTATAGTGTTGTGTGTTATTTATCTTTTGCATGTAGTCCGCACTCCCTGGTTTCCGGATTTTCCCACCACCATCTTCCGCTTCTGATATCTTCCCCCTGCATTACAGCTCTTGTACAAGGCTGACATCCAATACTCGGAAAACCTTCGTCATGGAGTGGATTATATGGTATTTTATGTTCATTAATAAAATCACGGGTTTGTTTTTCAGTCCAGTAAAGTAAAGGATTAACCTTTATCAAGCTGTTACCTTCATCCCACTCAATGATTTGCATGTTTTTACGGGTTGGCGACTGTTCCTTCCTTAATCCTGTAATCCAG
>JBHEOF010000005.1:362-21223 GCA_046261715.1 Bacteroidales bacterium | reverse complement strand
GCATATCGACACGAGTGGGTGATTGCTCGCGTCTCAAACCTGTAATCCAGGCATCCATCCCTTTCAGAGCTCTTTTCAAAGGTTTAATTTTCCTTATTCCGCAACATTGTTTCCTGTTTTCAATACTTTGATAAAAAAGATTTATTCCCTTACTGTTGACCATTTCTTCTACCTCACCGGCATCGGGAAAATATATTTTTATTGGTATCTTATACCTTGCCTGTGTTTTCTCTATTAACTCATAGGTTTCATAAAACATTCTGCCGGTATCCAGTGTAAATATTTCTACCGGGAGTTCATGAACAGCCAAAAGGTTTGTAATCACCTGATCTTCTAAACCCATACTGGATGCAAATTTGATTTTACCACCAAACTCATGAGATACAAATTGTAAAATCTCCAGTGTTGATTTGTTTTTTATTCTTTCATTTAGTTGAGCTGCAGTATCAATATCCATATTAATTTTTTTATGAAGGAAAAAACCTTTAAAATCAAATATCATTCAATAAAAAAGTTTCTTTGGCCCTTATTCCTTTTGGCGTATTTTCAAGTGAACAGCATTCATTATCATAGTCATGTTCAAAAAACAATATATAATTATCTTTTGCGGCACGGTTTAAAAACTCTTCCTTCTCTTCCATAGATTTAACCGGATCAACATCATAACTGGGTACATAGGCCAGGGGAATATTGAAAACCGAAGAGATAAAATCAGCCATAAAAACCAGCTTTTTACTCTTATAGTCAAAAACGGGAATAATCTGCCCCCGGGTATGCCCGTTTTTTATTTCCAGATCAATTCCTTTGCAGAAAGCTTTGTTTTCGTGAATGAATTCGAGCCGTCCTTCCTCGTAAAGTGGTTTATAGTTTTCAGGAAAATAAGAAGCTTTCTCTCTTGGATTAGGATGATTGGCTGTATCCCACTGTGCCTTTGAGCAGTAATACGTAGCATTTGGGAAAACAGCTACCGGTGTTGATCCGTCGTTGCCCCATTTTACAGCACCACCAACATGATCAAAATGCAGATGAGTAAGAATTACATCTGTAATATCTTCTGCTGTGTATCCGGCATTTTCAATGGCCCTGGCAAGTCCGATACGATCAAAAGGATGAAAATAGCTGTAATACTTTTCACTCTGTTTGTTACCCAGTCCGGTATCAATAAGTATTTGCCTGTCACCGGTGTCTGCCAATAAACACCTTGACGACGAATTCACCATATTATTCTCATCGCTTTGCACATGCTTCGACCATATGCTTTTGGGAACCACACCAAAACAGGCCCCTCCATCCATTTTAAAATTTTCAGGTGTAATAGAAAACAACTTCATAATATTCAGTTAATTACACTTTTTTTTTAAGAATCAAGTAAATCTTACATTAGGAAAAATAAATAGTCAGGCAGTTTTATTTAATTGTTATCAACTGCTCTATCTGTTTCTTAAATATAGCAAAAATACTAAAAATGGGAGGCGAAAAACTCCGTGAGTCTTGGTATTTGGCTAAGTGTTTAGCAGCAGATAACTAATCAGTTTCATTTTTCTTTTCCAAATCTTATAACTTTACACCTTGCAAAAGAAAATCTGCTAGACCAAATGCATCAGATTTCAGGAGTTGAAAAAACCCAACTTTATTAAAACAAAGACTAAAAACGTATCATGAAAATTCACTTTATTGCCATTGGAGGAAGTGCGATGCACAACCTGGCCATAGCATTGCACAAAAAGGGTTATGAAGTTACAGGTTCGGATGATGAAATATTTGAACCTTCCAGAAGCCGGTTACAAAAATATGGTCTTTTGCCATCAGAAACAGGTTGGAATAATAAAAAGATAACATCTGAGCTGGATGCTGTAATTTTGGTATGCATGCAAAAGAAGACAATCCTGAACTTCTCAAAGCGAAAGAATTAAAGCTAAATATCTACTCATATCCCGAGTTTTTATACCAGCAATCACGCAATAAAAACCGCATTGTTATAGGTGGAAGTCATGGAAAAACTACCATTACTTCAATGATAATTCATGTTTTGCAGTATTTCAACATAGATACTGATTACATGGTAGGAGCTCAGCTTGAAGGCTTTGAAGTAATGGTAAAGTTAAGTGATGATGCTCCGCATATCATACTTGAAGGAGATGAGTACCTTAGTTCGCCCATTGACAAGCGACCCAAATTTCATCTGTATAAACCCAATATCGCTTTAATCAGTGGGATTGCCTGGGATCATATAAACGTATTTCCCACATTTGAGAATTACCTTGAACAATTCAGAGTTTTTATTCAAAAGATTGAAGATTACGGCAAACTTGTTTATTGCAAAGAGGACGAAACAGTAAAAAAACTTTGCAAAGAAACTGCCAGGGAAAACATCTGCAAACTACCCTATGGATTGCCTGATTATGAAATCCGAAAGGGCATTACATACATTAAGTTATATGATAACCTTTTTCCGGTAAGGGTATTTGGTGAACACAATCTTTTGAACCTGTCAGGAGCAATGAATGTGTGCAAACAGCTGGGAATTACCGAAGATATGTTTCTTGAAGCAATGGGTACATTTAAAGGGGCAAGTAACCGTTTACAAATGCTTTCAAAAAGTGAAAATGTTGTGGCTTTTAAGGATTTTGCTCATGCTCCGTCAAAGCTAAAAGCTACCATACAAGCAGTAAAATCGCAATTCCCTGAAAAAATATTAATAGCATTTATTGAACTTCATACATACAGTAGTTTGAACAAAAAGTTTTTAGCAGAATACAAAAACACCATGGATGCTGCTGATGTAGCATTCGTCTTTTATAATCCTGCAGCTATTAAACTGAAGAGGTTACCGGAAATAAATCCAAAAATGATTATCGACGCTTTCAATAAAAAAAACCTGAAAGTTTTCAGTGATCCTGCAGAATTAAAAATGGAGATATTAAAACAAAAACAAAACAATGCAGCATTTTTGTTTATGAGTAGCGCCAATTTCGGAAACATTGATATTCAGTCAATAGCAAAAGAGTTAACTGAACTTTAAGCAATAAATAAAATTTTATGACGCAAATAAACCCTGATATAGAACAAAGCTGGAAGGAAGTACTTTATGATGAATTCCGTAAGCCCTATTTTCCTGTGCTTAAGAATTTTCTTATTGAAGAAAAGAAAAAATTCAGAATTTACCCGCCGGGCAACCGTATTTTTGCTGCACTCAATCATACACCTTTTTATAAGGTAAAAGTGGTAATTCTTGGGCAGGATCCTTACCATGGCCCGGGTCAGGCACATGGTCTTTGTTTTTCGGTACCCAAAGGGGTGCAAATACCCCCATCCTTACGAAATATATTTACTGAGTTAAACAATGACCTGAATATACCTGTACCCAAACATGGCAATCTTGAAAAATGGGCAGACCAGGGAGTTCTGCTTCTGAATGCAACACTCACTGTCAGGGCAAATCAGGCCGGTTCGCACCAAAAGAAGGGCTGGGAAATTTTTACTGATAGTGTTATAAAAATTCTTTCATCGCATAGAGAGAAAATAGTATTTCTGCTGTGGGGAAACTATGCAATGCAAAAATCTGCTCTTATTAACTCTGACAAACATCTCATCCTTAAAACTGTGCACCCATCACCTTTGTCAGCTTCCCGTGGTTTCTTCGGTTGTTGTCATTTTTCAAAAACCAATGATTATCTGAAATATAACAACATAGCACCCATTGATTGGGATTTAAATTCTGTTTAAGCCTATGCGTAAATTCCTGCCAAAAAACCTGATCGGTTCTATGTTAACCTGGTTGCTTATTGTTTTTGTTGCAACAGGGCAGGAGAATAATGCAAAAATGGAAGATTCAGATTATGAAGCTATTACAATTCCGGCTCCACAACAAAGTGATTTACGGATACAGGAAATTGCTGAAGAAAAACTGCAGGAACTCTATTCAAAAGGATTTCTGGAAGCACAGTTGAAAAATATTATCCGCGATACAGCGAGTTATACAATAACCCTGAATAAGGGTCAGAGATTTTATTACATCCCTGAAACCAATCTTGATCCCTTAATAATAAAAAGCCTGAATGTTGAAAGTTATTTTGTTGGTCGACCGGTAAACTTTGAAGATTTTAATAGCCTTACTTCTAAAATTCTGAATTATTTGGGCAACACAGGATATCCTTTTGCCCGCCTGCATAAAAATAATATTGAAATTACTGACAGTATCATTAAGGTAGAATTATTGCTGGATAGGATGGAATATATAGTTTTTGATACTTTGAGCATTACAGGCGATTTACAATTAAAACCGGTTTTTCTTGAAAACCACCTGGGGATAACACCTGCCCAGGCTTTTAGTGAAGACCTTGTAAATGAGGCCACGGATAAAATCAGTGATCTTACATTTACAGAGCTAAGTTCGCCCATGCAACTTTCCTTTTCGCCGGGCAAAGCAAGACTGATTTTGCCAATGAATAAAGTCAGGACAAACAGATTTGATGGGATAATAGGACTGTCGAGCACAACTGAACAGGAATCTTCTCTTAGTATTACCGGGCTTCTGAACCTGTTCCTTGAAAATACCTTTGGGATGGGCGACAAATTAAGCCTTTCATGGAGAGCCCTGGGACAGGGTACCCAAATCCTTGATCTTGCAGCACATTACCCCTACCCTTTAAAACTTCCCATAACTACAGGAATTGATTTTTCTTTGCACAGGCAGGATACAACGTGGTTACAATTGCGGGCTCAGCCTGTCGTAGGAATCAATACTGCATCGGGCTTTAACTGGAGGGTTTTTATGCATTACAATAGTACAAGCCTGATCAGCACAAAACAATATGAAAATGTAACAGATTTGCCACCCAATCTTGACTTCAAAAGCAGAGTGTACGGCATCAGACTTGAAAAAAGAACTTCAGGATTTAACCGGTCGTTGATTCAGTCTGGCTATAATTTAAATCTTTCAATTGCTGCCGGAAGCAGGGAAATTTTAAAAAATGCTGCCTTACCGGAATTTATTTATGAAAACCGGGAATTAAAGAGTCTGCAACTTAACTTCGAAGCTTTTTCTGAATTAAGATTCAGCATTTCAGACAGAAGTACTTTCACTCTTACCAACCGTGGAGCCTGGATCAACGGGCAACAGATACCTGTAAACCAACTATACCGGCTTGGAGGGTTTCAGAGTCTGAAAGGCTTTGACGAATATTCAATGCTGGCTTCAGCCTACATTACTGCAAATGCCGAGTACAGGTTTTTCACAGGTCAGTTTAGTTTTTTCAGCCTTTTTATAAATGGTGGCTGGTATGAACAAAAAACACTGGAGCAATATATGAATGATTTGCCTTTGGGTATAGGCGCAGGATTAAACTTAGAGACTCAGGCAGGAATTTTAGCTCTGTATTTTGCAATAGGCAGACAAAACCAAATACCTTTTGAACTTAGAAATGCAAAAATTCATGTAGGTTATGTTAGTACTTTTTAAAGGGAACTTAGCCACAATTGCAATTTAAATCCAGAAATATAATATTCTTTTTATCAGGAAAATTGAAACGATAAAACACATAATGTATCTTTGTAAGCTATAGCGTTTTTAGGATATTAAAACAACATCCAGGGTATGCAAAAAAGAAAAACCGGTCTGTTAATTCTGTTTTCAGTGATATTTTTATCCTGCGCACCATTAAAAAGGCCTGTAAATGTAAATTTTGCACATTTATACAATGCTGATTTAAGCCTGCTGCAACCTGCATATTCTGTTTTTCATCACCACAATGACAGCACACATTTGTATATTTATATTAATCCTGAAGAATTACTTTATACCCGTCAGGCCAATGAAGATCATTTTACTTCTCGCTTTGCTGTAAGTCATTATCTCTTTGGTAGTATAAGCAGCCGTAACCTTATTGACAGCTCTGCCACACAATTTATTGATACTCTTTCTGTTGAACAACCTTTCTTAATTGAAAGAAAAATCACTTTCTTCACCCTGCAGGGTGAATTATCCAATCTGTTTATTGACTTTGAAGACATTAACCGCAGAAGCCACCATCAGGATGTCATTTCAATTGATAAATCCCATCCTTACACTTCTCAGTTTTTTACAATGCAAAGAAATGAAGATGAAGAATATTTTGCTCCTTTTTTTATGCCTTTGGAATCAAGCATCAATGTCAGGTACGGAAAAGAACTGGATTTTAACATGACAGTTAATACATACCCGGTGCATAATAAAATTCCATCGCCTCCATTTGTCATGAGAGATGAATTAAATGTAATTCCGGAATTATCTGCTGATACTACTTTCAATATTCAATTCAATAAGGGTATATCAGATATTACAACTGCAAAGCCCGGTTTGTATCACTTTTTTGATCCGGATAATATCGATCATGGATTTGTTGCCTATGCTTTTAATGAAGTTTTTCCTGATGTTTTGGGTACTCAAGAAATGATAAGATCACTGAGATACATTTCATCATCTGATGAATATACTGATCTTTTTGTTTTGGATGATCATCAACTGGCATCGGATCGGTTCTGGAACCGTAGTGCAGGAAATCCTGACAGAGCTTTTGAACTGAAAAACCGTTATTATAATAGGGTGACCAATGCAAATATACTGTTCAGCTCTTTTGTGCCGGGGTGGCAAACTGACAGGGGGATGATATATATTGTTTTTGGACCTCCCCATTCGGTATACAAAAATGATCATTCTGAAATATGGCACTACACCGAAGGTATGAATGTACCGCCGGCCAGATTTGAATTTCAGCTCATTGATAATAAATATTCAGGAAACCATTACGTTTTACAGAGAGATCCGGCATATCGTAGCACCTGGAATCATGCAGTGAGTATCTGGAGAAGATAAATCAATTCATAAACCAAACATTAAAACCCGATTATTTTGGAAAACTATATTTTTGGAATCAGACCTGTTTCCGAAGCACTTGAAGAAGGAAAAGAACCTGAAAAAATATTTATACAGAAAGGGCTTACAGGAAGTAATTTTCAGAAGCTTTTTCAAATGATTCGCGAAAGAGATATTCCATTTCAGATGGTACCGGTGGAAAAACTAAACCGCATTACCCGTAAAAACCATCAGGGAGTTATTGCTCAAATTGCACTTATCAGTTATTATAAGCTTCATATGATCATCCCTGAAATTTATGAAAAGGGAGAAACTCCATTACTAGTGGTGCTTGACAAAATTACAGATGTTCGTAATCTTGGAGCAATAGCACGATCAGCCGAATTTGCGGGAGCACACGCTATTGTTATTTCTGAGAAAGGAAATGCCCCTGTAAATGCTGATGCTATAAAAACTTCAGCAGGTGCTTTGTCGCGAATTCCTGTTTGTCGTGAAAGAGAGATATTGGAAAGCCTGGCCTTTTTAAAGGAAAGTGGCATTACCATTTCAGCTTGTGTAGAAAATGCATCGGAAACAATTTATGAAACCCCGCTAACAGGGCCTATTGCCTTAATCATGGGTTCAGAAGATAAGGGTATTTCCAAAGCCTGTCTGAGTATGGCCGATCATATAATGGCCATTCCACAAAAAGGAAAAACAGCTTCATTGAATGTATCGGTAGCTACAGGTATTGCATTGTTTGAAGTGATAAGACAAAGGGAATTTAATCGATAATTAGGTAAATAATTTATTCTGTTTTTATGGAAGTTGGTATTTTTATTCCGTGTTTCATTGACCAGGTTTACCCTCAAACCGGAATGAATATGGTAAAGGTCCTTGAAAAAGCAGGTGTTAGGGTGCATTACAATTCTGATCAAACCTGCTGCGGACAAATGGCTTTTAACGGGGGTTACTGGGATGAGGCAAAATGTGTGGCAGAAAAATTTATACGTGATTTTATGCACTATAAACAAGTGGTTGGCCCGTCGGCATCCTGCATTGGCATGGTAAGAAATTACTATCCGGGAATGTTTGATAACTCTGCACTGCACAATGAAAACCGGCAACTAGGCCGAAGAATCTTTGAGCTTACTGATTACCTTGTAAATATTTTGAAAGTAGAAGACCTTGGTGCTTCATTTTCAGCAAAAGCCACTATTCATGATTCATGCGCAGCTTTAAGAGAATATGGTTTGAAAGATGAAGCCCGAAAACTTTTATCAAAGGTCAGGGGGCTTGAAATTATTGAAATGGAAGATACCGATGTATGCTGTGGTTTTGGCGGTACTTTTTCTGTAAAACATGAAGCCATTGCCACTGCCATGGCTGAGCAAAAAGTTGAAAATGCCATGAAAACCGGTGCAGAATACATTATTTCAACAGAAGCATCATGCCTTATGCATCTCGAAGGTTATATTACCCGTAATAACTTGCCGCTTAAAGTAATGCACATAGCTGATGTTCTTGCTAAAGAAGAATGATCTTTTCAAAAAAAACAATCCGGGAATCGGCTTTTAAAAAAAAACCAGTTCCCGGAATGTTATGTTTCAGATAGAAACAGGAATTTAATTTATCATGTTTGAGAAAAGCAACTGCTTTTATCTTGTGGATTTCAAATACCTGTACAATTCACTATCTGTAGTGAGTATAACGCTGGTTTTAGAATCAAATGATTTTTCGAGTGCTTCAAGAGACCTGAGAAACGAATAAAGCTCACGTGATGCATTATTTCTATTATATGCAGCAGCGTAAATAGCTGTTGCTCTGGCATCTGCCCTACCTCTTATAATTTCTGATTCCCTTACTGCTTCCGATTGTATCTTTGCAAGATCTCTTTCTTTATCACCTTCAATACGAAGAGCTTCTCCCTGACCTTCTGACCTGAACTGGTCGGCAATCCGATTTCGTTCACTTATCATACGATCATACACATTCTGGCGTACTTCATCCACGTAATTCATACGTTTAAACCTGAAGTCAAGAATTACTATACCGAGATCAGATGTTCTTTCATTTGCCCGTTCAAGGATTTGCTTCTCGATTCTTTCGCGGCCTACCTCAATCTCTTGCAGCTCTTCTATATCTTCCAGAAAGTCTTCATAAATCTCAGGCTCACGGTTTGTTGACCGAACAAGATCTATCAGCTCATGACTGGCTACTGCATTTCGGGTTTCACCATCCAGAATATCATCGAGCCTCGACTGGCCTGAACGCTCATCTCTTAACCTGATAAAAAACTGCAACGGATCAACTATTTGCCAACGGGCATATGTGTCAACATGAATAAATTTCTTATCCTTGGTTGGCACCTGGTTCGGATCGCCATCCCATTTAAGATATCGCTTATCAAAATACTGGGTTTTTTGTATAATCGGAATTTTAAAGTTCAATCCCGGTTCTGTTCGCGGTCCTCCCACGGGTTTACCAAATTGTGTTACAATAGCCTGCTGCGTTTCATTTAAAACAAAAATACTGCTGAATGCTAAAATGGTGATTAACACAACACCTATGATGAATAATATATCTCTTAGTTTCATTTTCAACTGTTTTATTTCCTTAAAAGGAATTTTATAATAAACTTTTCTTATCAAGGTGTTAATACATTTTCTTTTCCGATATTGAGCAAGGGTAAAACATTTGTACCCTTTTCATCTACAATAATCTTATTACCCAGTTTTGGAATAATGCGTTCCATGGTTTCAAGATAAAGCCGGCGCCTTGTTACCTCCGGTGCTCTTATATATTCATCAAAAACTGATGTAAACCTTTCAGCTTCACCGGTGGCCCTATTTACTCTGTTTAAGGCATAAGCTTCTGCCAGTTGAATGGTTTCAAGAGCCTCCCCCCGGGCGCGTGGGATTACACGGTTGTATTCTGATTCTGCCTGGTTAATCAGGGTTTCTTTTTCCTGCTGTGCCTGGTTTACAGCATTAAAGGAAGGTTTAACAGGTTCAGGAGGATTTACGTCCTGCAGCACAACCTGATCAATTCGTATTCCGTTTTCATATTCATCGCACATTTGCTGCAGCAAAACCTCAACGGTTGAAGCAACTTCCTGCCGGCCCACAGTGAGCGCTTCATTGACTGTGCGGTCGCCAACAATTTTTCTCATGGCAGCTTCCGACATATCGCTTAAGGCATCTTCGGCATCTCTCACACGAAATAAATATTTGAAGGAATCTGTAATGCGGTATTGTATAACCCACTCCACATCAGCAAGGTTCAAATCACCGGTAAGCATAAGCGATTCCTGACCAAAATCTCCTGTTGCATAACGTGTACGGGTATCAGCCTGAGTAGTTCGAAAACCAAACTCCTGCTTTAATTGCCGCTGTACAGGTATTTTATACATTTTTTCAATGCCTGCAGGCAAAATAAAATTCAGCCCGGGCTGCAAAGTTCTGTTGTACTTTCCAAACATTAATACAACCCCTTCCTCTTCGGGTCCAACTGTTTTAATTGAGGTAAATGCAATAATAAGCAGAATCAGAATAAGAATAACTTTCTTTACATTTTTTTTGATTAGATCTGAATAATACTGCACCTGTTCTTCGGGTGTTTTCATATGAATTAATTATTTTAAAAGAATTAAATTTATCAATGGCAAGTTAAGACAAAAATCGGGATTGGCAAAGAAGTGTTATGTAAAAATGATTATTTTTGGTTTATGATAATAGGAATAGATATTGGAGGAAGTACCACAAAAATTGTGGGCATAAAAAATAACCGTCTGCTCGATCCACTCTCCGTTGAAGCCAGCGACCCTGTTGCATCAGCATCAGGTGCCTTAGGCAAATTTTTAAGCATCAATAACATCCCCATTTCTGAAGTGGAACTCATAAGAATGACAGGTGTAGGTGCAAGTTTTATATTAAAAGATTTGCTGGGAATTCCTGTTCACAAGGTGGAAGAATTCAAGGCAGTAGGATACGGTGGATTATACCTGTCAGGACTGGAAAAAGCAATCATCGTTAGTATGGGGACCGGCACAGCACTTGTTAAAGCCAAAGGTGATTGTATTTCTCATATTGGAGGAACAGGCGTAGGTGGCGGTACCATAATGGGGCTTTCCAAAGCCATGCTTAACCTATCCGATTTCGACAATATCATAAATCTTGCAGAATCGGGTGATCTTAGCCTGGTTGACCTGAGTATCAGTGATATATCAAAGGGCGATATCGGCAACCTGCCTCCCACCCTTACCGCATCTAACTTTGGTAAAATGGATGACAAGGCCGGTAAAAATGATTTGCTCAAAGCAATCCTGAATATGGTATTTCAAACGATAGGAATGATGGCTGTAATGGCTGCAAAAATTGAAAAAGATTCAGAAATTGTTGTAAGTGGTAATTTGAGTAATGTGCCGCAAGCCGCAAGAACTTTCAGGGAGCTATCTAAGCTTTATGGTGTTAAGTTTCATATTCCTAAACATGCAAGATATTGCACTGCCATTGGTGCAGCCATAAGTTATAATGCAAATACCCGAAATCCAAAAACTCAATAATATATTGCACTGTCTTTAACGGAACTGGAGAATGGAAAATATTTTTATCCGCGATTACCGGGCAGCAGATTATCCTGCCATTACCGACCTGTGGCTCAAAACAGGATTAGGTGGTGCCCATAGGGGTGATGATCAAAAAATAATAGAAAAAAGTATAAAAATGGGAGGAAAACTGCTGGTTGCCGAAAGTGACGATGGCAGGATCTTAGCCACTTCGTGGATGACATTTGACGGCCGCAGAATTCATTTACATCATTTTGGTGTAATGCCTTCGTTTCAAAAAAGAGGCATTGGGCGAAAACTTGCTATAGAATCAATAAACTTTGCCAAAAAGAAAGGTTTCCAGATGAAACTTGAAGTGCATAAAACCAATACTGAAGCTATTCAACTTTATTCCAAACTTGGCTTTTCCTACCTGGGAGATTATCTTGTTTATATTATCAGACATTACGAGAACTGATTTCCACACAACCAAAGTAAAAACCACAAATTACAACAGCTTTCCGCCTTATATAAATTGCTAAAATAATTAATTAGCACTCACCAATATTGCTGATAACTAACCTTTTACTTATTTTATTCAAAAAATATTGCATTTTTTTTAAAAAAAACTTGCACAATTAAAATTACTATATTAGATTTGCAGTGTATTAGTTTAGTATTACATTAGTAACTTAATAAACACAAGAACTATGGTAAAAATTGAAAAGCTGGACTTTGGCTACAAAAAAAACCAGCAATTATTCAGGGAACTGTACCTTGAGCTTCAATCAGGAAACATTTATGGATTGTTTGGTATGAATGGAGCCGGCAAAACTACCCTGCTGAAGCTTATGTCAGGTTTACTATTCCCCAAAAACGGGCAATGCCTTATATTCGAAAAAGATGTAAGCAGCCGGTTGCCCGAAATTCTGGCCAACATTTATGTAATACCTGAAGAATTTGTGCTTCCACCGGTAAGTATAAAATCTTTCGTTGAGATGAATGCACCCTTTTATCCCAGGTTTGATTATACCCTGCTGGATAAATATCTGAAAGAATTCGAAATTTCGAATGACAAAAAACTTACAGCATATTCTTATGGTCAGAAGAAGAAGTTTCTGATAGCCTTCGGACTTGCAACACAAACCAATGTATTATTAATGGATGAGCCTACCAATGGTTTGGATATCCCTTCCAAGAGTCAGTTTCGCAGAATAATGGCGGCTGCATCATCTGAAGAACAATGTATTATTATTTCCACTCACCAGGTAAGAGACCTTGCAAGTATTATTGACCATGTTATTATTCTTGACAATGGAACAATAATCTTTAAGCACAGCCTTATGGATATTTCTACAAGACTTACTTTCGGAAAAGTAAAAGATGAAACTTCAGAAGGTATTCTTTACGCCGAGGAAGTGCTTGGTGGAAAAGCTGCTATCCGAAAAAATACAGGCCAGGATACAGCAGTTGATCTTGAGCTCCTTTTTAATGGAGTGATAAAAAATTCAGAAATTATGAACCAAGCAATAAAATCATAAAGCCATGGAAAAAATAAATCAATTTTCAATACAACGATTGTTTCTGCTGATGAAAAGGCATTCCATTACTAACCTGAAAACCTGGTTGGTTGGTCTTGGTGCAATTAGCGGTGTTCTTATTGTTATTTCGCTGCTACAGAGTTACAGTAGCGGTTTTTTTAACCTTTCAGCACTTTCAACAACCGGGGTGACCTTTATTTTCATAGCCGGTTATCTGATAACCTCTATGGCATACAATGAAATTCATACACCTGCGCGTGGACAATTCTACCTGATGTTACCGGCAAATACCATTGAAAAGTTATTATCAAACTGGCTGATTACATCATTTTTATACATCATAATTGCAAATGTATTATTAACAGTAATTCTTGCTTTGGCAGGCCTGTTATCATCCCTTCTGTTTAATACCGGAATTGAAATTTATAATCCATTTACCCACGATGGTATTAAAACCATGGGAATTTATGTGGTTACCCAAAGTGTTTTCTTTCTGGGGGCTCTGTATTTCAGAAAAAACAACTTACTGAAAACCTTGCTCAGCATTTTTGTAATCCAGGCAATATTTGGCATAATTATGGTTTCTGCCGGCTGGCTTATACTCGGAGAATTTGACCAGGTGAATGAAGAAAGCCTTCCTGTTGAAACCACGTATTTCTTTACAGAAAATATTCCTGTTATTGCCCGAACTATTTTCTGGGTCGTTACTGCTCCTTTTTTCCTTATAGTGAGTTATTTTAAATTTAAAGAAAGAGAGGTTTGATATGGAATTTTTAGAAAATCAACCCATTTATATGCAAATTGCAGATAATTTCTGCGAAAATATTTTGCTCCAGAACTGGAAACCCAATGAAAGGATTCCATCTGTAAGAGACATAGCAGTTACCATGGAAGTGAATCCTAATACCGCAATGAGAGCCTTCGTTTATTTGCAGGAAAAGGATATCATATACAACAAAAGAGGTATTGGTTATTTTGTTACAGAAGAAGGTTATCAAAAAGCAATTGAATTGAAAAGAGCTGAATTCATTCAAAGAGATCTTCCTGTTCTGATGAAAACAATGAAGCTGCTTGACATCAGTTGCAAAGAAATGGAAGAAATTTATGACCAAAATCAATAGTTGTTTGGAATTTTCACCTTAAATCAACAAAGAAATGAAAAAGAGCAATTTAATATTATTAACCGCATTTATAATTATTATTATTACAATGGTGATAATGATGGTATTTCTCAGATCAAATCTTAAAAAAGAATATCACTTAGGCAATGGAGATATAACAGAAAACTACATTGCTGTTGATGACTTTGAAAAGATTAAGATACGGGGCAATTATAAGGTATTTTTTACCCAGGACAGTATAATTGAATTAAAAGTAATTACCGACTCAAACCTTCATGAATATATCAGGACAGAAATAAAAAGAGGTGAATTGATAATTGAGTCATCAGAACCTGTTTTGTCAAAAGAAGATATCAGGGTAGAGCTCAGCAATGCCAGCATAAACAGCATTGATGTATCAGGTTCGGCCCGGTTTCACACCACCGACAGGCTATATCTTACTGAATTGAAAGTAGTTGCCAATGCCGGAGCCCGCGTTGAAATAGAAGGCTTTTTTGAACGCTTATCTGCCATACAGAATGCTGGTTCCAGAATATTCCTGAAAGGAGAAAGCGAAGTGCTGGAACTTGAATCAAACGCCGGAGGTAGTATTAATGCATTTGATATGGAAGCCGGATCAGCCAATGCAGCAGCCACAGCCGGAGCAAATATTGATGTAAATGCAAAAGAACTTAATGCTTCGGCAAGTGCAGGCGGTTCGGTAACATATATGGGTAATCCTGTAATTGTAGGTATAAATACAAGTGCCGGCGGCAGAATAAGATCAAGAAACTGATCGGTATGTTACTTTAGAAAACCCGGGCCGGATTAATGCTTTGATTCGGCCCGTTTTTTTGTATTTTTGCATGCACTTTTCAGATAGCAAATAATTAGTAACAAAAAAATCTGGTTTTGAGTAATTATAAACATTTATTTTTTGATCTCGACAGAACATTATGGGATTTTGATACCAATAACCGGGAAACATTTCTGGAAATGTGCACCCATTTTAAGCTTCTTGAAAAAGGGATTGATGATGCCAATCTGTTTTATAATATTTATCAGAAGATCAATATTGCACTTTGGGAAGCTTATAAAAACGGGCAAATTACAAAGGAAAGACTTAATTTCAGCAGGTTTAACCATAGTTTATCGATCTACAATATTTCTGATAATGAGCTGGCATCTGCTATGGCAGACCATTACATTCAAAAAAGTCCCTTAAAAACAAACCTGTACCCCGGAACGAAAGAAACACTGGATATGCTTTTTCCGAAGTATGATATGCATATAGTAACAAATGGGTTTGAGGAAGTACAGTTTACCAAAATAGAAAACAGCGGGTTAAAAAAGTACTTTAAAAATATAATTACATCTGAGATGGTCGGTTTTAGAAAACCCGACAAGCGTTTTTTTGATTATGCACTCAACAAAACCGGGGCCCATCTTAATGAAAGTATTCTTATTGGTGATGATCCGGATGCGGATATTTTGGGAGCTCATCAGGCAGGTATGGATCAGATATGGGTAAAGCATAAACCGGTAAAACCTGAAATCCAAAAGCCCACTTATGCTGTAAACAGTCTGGAAGAAATACTTGATATTTTGTAATGATCAGTTTTTACCAATTATTGCAAGAATACTTTCACCGCCACGCACCATATCGCCTAAATTAACATTTACTTTTGCATCAACAGGTATAAAAACATCCAAACGGGAACCAAACTTTATAAATCCCATTTCACTGCCTTGTTTTACATCTTCGCCTTCATTGCTGTAGGTAACAATTCGCCTGGCAACTGCCCCGGCAATCTGCCGAACAAGGATTTCTCCGTATTCAGGATTTTTAATAACAATTGTTGTGCGTTCGTTATCGGTAGATGATTTGGGGTGCCAGGCTACCAGGTATTTCCCGGGATGATATTTAACATATGATACCTTGCCGCCCGATGGATACCAGTTAACATGCACATTTACAGGCGACATAAAAATGGATAGCTGCAGCCTTTCTTCATGAAGATATTCATCTTCAAAGGTTTTTTCAATAGCTACAACCTTACCATCTGCAGGACTTATTATATGATGATTATCAACGGCAGTTTTCCTTGCAGGCGACCTGAAAAACTGAAGGACTATAATAAAGAATAATCCAAATATTACATAAGCAGCGTAATGCCAATGGGTTTGATCGGGCCATGCTGCATTAATGATAACAACAAGACCGGCAATAAACAACAAGGTCATAAAAAGGCTTGTATATCCTTCTCTGTGAATTTTCATGTATTATACAATAATTAAAAACTATGTAACTCAACGCTAACTATACCTGTATTAACTGAAATTTAATATTTTGGTTCAGGAAATCAACAAAAGATATACAAACGCAACGGGTGTGGCCATAATAAATCCATCAAAGCGATCGAGAATTCCACCATGTCCTGGTAAAATAGTTCCGCTGTCTTTTGTATTTATACTTCTTTTTAGCATGGATTCAAACAAATCACCATAAGTACTTAATACTACAACCAATCCACCTATAATAAACCAGTTAAGAACACTGATCTCTTTAAAATACATCCCCAATATCCAGGCGGTGATCAAACATAATACTCCCCCGCCTGAAGTTCCCTCCCAGGTTTTTTTGGGTGAGATCCTTTCAAACAAACGATGCTTACCTATTGCAGTTCCAACAATATAGGCACCTGACTCATTCACCCATATAAGGAAGAAAAAGCCCAAAACAATGGTTGGATTATAAACATCAGATTCAAGAGCCGGATTGGGAAAATAATTTAGTAATGCAAACGGTACAGCCACATATAATAATCCAAAGAAGGTAAAAGCTACATTGGTAAAAGGGTTTGGAATATTACGATATAGTTCAACCAAAAAAACCAAAAAAACCAATAAGAAATTAATCAGTAATAATTCAACTGGGGCAATATGCAATGCAATAAAGGAATTTGAAATAAACAAAAAAGCACCTGCAACGGTTCCCAGCAACTTATTGGGGTGTATATCAACTTTTTCCAGTAAAGAATAGAACTCCCAAAGCCCCAGAATGGTTATTAACAAAAATAAACCTGTAAAGAAATACTTGCTTAAAATAACCGATAAAATAATGAGAATAACAATAAAAACACCGGTTATAGTCCTTTTTACCAGATTACTCAAAGTTGTTCCCTTTCTATTATTTTCCTTGCCCTGAGCACATTATCAGGTTCAACATATAGTTCTATTTCTCCAAACAGATAAGCTGAGTCTTTTTTGCTTAGTGAGAAACATTTTATGTCGTTATCTTCAAGAACTGCCTTGGTTAGTTCAGCTTTAAATTCATATTGTGTGGTGTAAATAACCTGCAGGTTCTCTTCCATATATTCACAAAGATGATATAATTTTATTTATCAATAAAAAAAACATAAAGTTCTTCCGGCCCATGTGCCCCCAGCACCAAAGTCTTCTCAATATCAGCTGTTCTGCTGGGGCCGGTTATCAGACTTATCATTGATGGCAATCCTGTATCATTATATTTTTTCCTGAGTTCAGCAAATGCATCTTTTATGTCAAATACAAGCTGATTGCGGTAAGCCAAAACAATATGAACGGGTGGATAAATAAAACCTTTTCTGCCACTTGATAGTCTGCTGCTTACCATAATACTTCCCAGCCGGGCTATTAAAAATTCGCAACTTGTAATTCCTACCTGGCAATCCTTAAATTCATCTCTGGCATTAAAACAAAATATTCCGTTTTCATTAAGAGTCTTTTGTATATCAGGTTCATAACAATGCAAAGAATCGAATTTGCGTGACTCTAAAAACGATTTCAGATTTATTGCAAACTCTTCTTCATCACTATTAAAAACAAAATTACCATTTACCTTTGATAATGCTTCTGCAAATGCAATTTCAGGAAATTCCGATTCAGGAGCGCTGTACACATTATGAATTTTTTCTTCATTGGGGTAAGGAGGGTCCATTGGATTTACCAAGGCATCTCTTACAGCTTTTAATACTTTTTCCCGGGAAGTACTTTCCTCCATTATCAGATCAATTTATATGGTTTTGCTTATTGTTTGGATGATGGTTTTTCATCTTTAGCACCTTCAGAAACATCAGCCAGATTAACAGTTTTATCAGGTTCTGCTGCCGGTTCGGGAGCTTTTTCGTTTTTATCTTCTTTATCTTTGGATTTCTTTTCTTCTCCCTTTTTCTCTTCCTTGGCTTTCTCCGGATATGTTTCATGCTCCTGGTCGGGGAATGGTCGTTTGCCAAAAATACTTTCAAGATCTTCCCTGAAAATAACTTCTTTTTCTAAAAGTAAATTAGCCAGTTTTTCAAGCTTATCTTTATTTTCAAGAAGAATTTTTTTTGCACGCTGGTAGGCTGATTCTACCAGGATACTCACTTCTTTATCAATAATTTCGGCCGTTTTTTCTGAATATGGTTTTGTAAATGAATATTCACTTTGTCCGCTTGAATCATAATAGCTAATATTACCAACTTTTTTATTCAATCCGAAGTAAGTTATCATTGCATAGGCTTGCTTGGTAACTTTTTCAAGATCGTTAAGTGCTCCTGTTGATACCTTATTAAAAATAATATCTTCAGCAGCCCTACCACCCAGTGCTGATGTTATTTCATCAAATATTTGTTCGTAGGTGGTAATTTGTCTTTCTTCGGGTAAATACCACGCGGCGCCCAAGGCTTTACCCCGTGGCACTATGGTAACTTTTACCAGTGGATGAGCATGCTCAAGCAACCAACTTGTTGATGCATGACCTGATTCATGAAAAGCAATAACTTTTTTCTCGTACGGAGAAATTATTTTATTCCTTTTTTCAAGTCCGCCAATAATACGATCCACAGCATCCAGAAAATCCTGACGTTCAATGATCTTCTTATTTCTTCGTGCAGCAATCAGTGCTGCTTCGTTACACACATTGGCAATATCGGCACCTGAGAAACCGGGTGTTTGTCTTGCCATAAATTCCGCCTTTATATCTTCCGCAAGCTTGAGAGGTTTCATGTGAACTTTAAAAATAGCCTTACGCTCTTCCAGGTCGGGCATTTCAACCTGTATCTGTCTGTCGAAACGGCCGGCACGAAGCAATGCACGGTCAAGGATGTCAGCACGGTTGGTGGCAGCAAGAATAATTACTCCTACATTGGTTCCAAACCCGTCCATTTCGGTCAATAGCTGGTTTAAGGTATTTTCCCTTTCATCATTGGCTCCGGTCATCGGGTTTTTGCCTCTTGCACGGCCAATGGCATCAATTTCATCAATAAATATTATACAGGGTGCCTTTTCCTTGGCTTGTTTAAAGAGATCCCGAACCCTTGATGCACCCACACCCACAAACATTTCCACAAAATCAGATCCGCTGAGTGAGAAAAAAGGCACCTGTGCTTCACCTGCCACAGCCTTGGCAAGCAAAGTTTTACCTGTTCCGGGAGGTCCTACAAGAAGCGCTCCTTTGGGTATCTGGCCTCCAAGATTGGTATATTTTTCAGGATTTTTCAGGAAATCTACTATTTCCATCAATTCAATTTTAGCCTCATCCAGCCCTGCTACATGATTAAAATCAACATTTACCCTGGTGTCTTTATCATATACCTGTGCTTTTGACTTACCGATATTAAATATTTGACCACCGCCAGCACCACCCGCCATGCGACGCATGATAAAAATCCAGAATACTATAAGCAAACCTATGGGCAAGAGCCAGCTCAGAATATCGGTTCCCCAGTCTTTTCTTTGTTCGTAAAATACAGGGATTCGTTTATCGGAAGCTACATCTTGCTGAGAATCACGCACCAATTGCTCAAAATTTTCAACTGAACCAATTTTAAAGGTATAATGGGGTCCTTCGGTAATTCCGCGTTCCATAATATCATCATAGCTATTAATACGATCTTCGCGTACAAAGACTTCAACAAGCTCACGGTTTACAACAATAATCTTGTCAACATCACCAGACCCTAAAAGCCGGGTTTCAAACTGTTGTTGTGAAATTTCAATAGCACTTCCACCCCAGTTATAAAACTGAAGCGCAATAAACAGAACTGCAAGGATACCGTATATCCAGTAAAAGTTAAAAGGAGGTTTTCCCTTTCCCTGGCTGTTTTTCTGATCCTTTTTATTATTGGCAGGATTACCATTGGGTTTACCGGTATCCTTAGTATTTTTATTTTCTTCTTTATTCATTGGAGGTATTTTCAATATTTTAAATTTTCAATGTAAAAACAAAACCTTGCATTTTTCAATCTTCAATCATTGATACCGGAGCATCGGCCCAAAGATCTTCAAGTTTATAATAATCTCTCACGTGTTGTTGAAATACGTGCACAACCACATCGAGATAATCCAGCAAAATCCACTCAGCGTTTATCAATCCTTCTTTCCTGCGGGGCTTTAAACCAATCTCTTTGTTAACAAGTTCTTCAACGGATTCAGCAATAGCACTAACATGTGTATTGCTTGTACCATGACAAACAACAAAATAATCGCAAACAGTACTATTGATTTTGGCCAGATTGAGACAAGTAATATTGAGACCCTTTTTTTCCTGAATACCCTTGACTATCTCTTCTTTTAAAACTTCTGTAGCTTCAAGTGTTTTTTCACTAACCATGCATTAGATTTAATTTTACCTGTTTTAATTTATCTGTTTTATGTTTAACAACTACTTATTGATTTTGCTCAATATTCAAGGTGTTTACAAACTGCAAAAGTAACTATTTTTAATGAATATGTTGCTGTTTAAAAAGCCTGTGCTTATTGCTTTACAGTTTTTTATATGTATTGCAAAATACATTTTGCAATATTACACTATGCTATGC
>JBHEOF010000005.1:0-255 GCA_046261715.1 Bacteroidales bacterium | reverse complement strand
TTTTTGACAATATATTTAGATTCCCCAGGCTTGAATCAACAAATAAAAAAGCAAAGGAACTTGTAGTATCAGATAATTTGCATGAAGGCTGCATTGTAATCTGTGATGAACAATATGCCGGACGGGGATATGGTTCCAACTCATGGGAAAGTGAACCCGGAAAAAATATCACAGCCACCTGGATTCTTAACCCATCATTTTTAGCCATTGATCAACAGTTTTATTTAACCAAAGTATTATCACTGGCAGTTAAAG
>JBHEOF010000049.1:18234-21841 GCA_046261715.1 Bacteroidales bacterium | reverse complement strand
GGCATATCTGTTTAGAGGAGCTTGTTATGCTTTTCTTTGCCAATTTCAACCCGGCCAATAAAAAGCTGAAGGAATTTTTTGACGAAAAATTGCTGGATGATCCCGTTACATTCCGCCGGATGATGGATGAACTGGAAGACTTTTTTGAAGAGCAACCCGGCTTCGGGCCCGATGAGCAGGATATCTTCAGTCTTTTTAAAACTCCCATACTCAATGCATCAGATGATATAAGCAAACAGATAGATTTTATCCTTGACAGGTGGAAGAAATTCCTGCCCGAAAAAATACTTAATCAGTTACTGAAAAGCAAAGACTTACTGCGGGAAGATGTTCGTTTTGACACCATAGGTGGTAATGGCGGGCCGCCTACCGTTGCGCCACGATACAAAGGTATGGGTGATGAAGCCGGCATGTTTACCCTGGGAAAATCGGGTTATAAATACCTGGAAGATGCAGAAAAAGATTACGAGGAGCACGAACAGTTTACACCCGATGTGCACTGGATGCCCAGCGTTGTTATGTTGGCAAAAAATACATACGTATGGCTCGATCAGCTTTCTAAAAAATACAGACGTGAAATCAGAAGGTTGGATCAGGTTCCTGATGAGGAGCTGGATATGATCAAAAAGTCGAATTTCACGGGGCTGTGGCTGATTGGCATATGGGAGCGCAGCCAGGCATCGCGTCGTATAAAACATATTATGGGTAATACCGATGCGGTTTCTTCGGCTTATTCCCTGTATGATTATGTGATAGCAGAAGATCTGGGTGGCGAAGAAGCCTACCAAAACCTGAATGAACGTACGAAGGCACGGGGCATCAGACTGGCAAGCGATATGGTACCCAACCATACCGGAATTTATTCTAAGTGGATAATCGAAAATCCGGATTATTTTATTCAGGCACCGGCACCTCCTTTCCCGGGCTATACCTTTAACGGGGAAAATTTGTCGCAGCATCCCGATTATGATATCAGAATTGAAGATGGTTATTTCAGTAAAAGTGATGCTGCGGTGGTTTTTCAGCGTGTCAATAAAAAAACGGGTGAAACCCGTTACATCTATCATGGAAACGATGGCACCGCCATGCCCTGGAATGATACTGCGCAGCTGGATATGCTTAAGCAGGAAGTACGTGAAGCTGTGATTCAGAAGATCTTTGAAGTGGCCCGCAGGTTTTCTATCATCCGTTTTGATGCGGCCATGACACTGGCCAAAAAGCACTTCTCACGACTTTGGTACCCACGACCCGGTACCGGAGGAGATATTCCTTCAAGGGCAGATTATGCTATGACCAAAAAGGAGTTTGACGAAATGTTTCCGGTCGAATTCTGGCGCGAAGTGGTTGACCGCATGAATGCCGAATTGCCCGAAACTCTCTTACTGGCAGAAGCTTTCTGGTTTATGGAAGGGTATTTTGTACGTACCCTGGGAATGCACCGGGTGTATAATTCTGCATTCATGCATATGCTCAAAAATGAAGAAAATGAAAAATACCGCGATCTCATTACCAATACCCTGGAATTTGAGCCGGAGATCCTGAAGCGATATGTAAACTTCATGAGCAACCCTGATGAAGAAACGGCCATCCGGCAATTTGATACCGGCGACAAATATTTCGGTGTATGCATGCTAATGAGCACGTTACCGGGTTTACCCATGTTTGCCCACGGACAAATTGAAGGATACAGCGAAAAGTATGGCATGGAATATCAACGTGCCTATTATAACGAGGAACCCAATCAGTGGCTTGTTGAGAAACATGAAAGAGAGATATTTCCCGTAACACAAAAGAGATACCTTTTCAGCGAAGTATATCATTTCAATATTTTTGATTATATCGATAGTTACGGGAATATCAATGAAAATGTGTTTGCCTTTACCAACCGCTTTGGTAGCGATCGGGCAATGGTTTTATACAACAACAAGTATGAGCAGGCACAGGGGCGAATTCACTTTTCTGCACCCAAACTTACCCAAACCGGTAACGGTAAAGAAACACTTACGGTAAGTCTGGCCCAGGCCCTTGATATTAAAGGTGGAGATAAAATGTTTTATGTTTTTCGTGAACATATTTCAGGGCTTGAATATATCAAAAAAGGCAATGATTTTTTCGAGAATGGATTCCACTGGGGCTTGAATGGATTTGAATACAGATTGTTTTGGGATTTCAAAGAAAGATATGATGAAAATGGTGATCTCGGGAAGTTATATTGGAAAATAGGAGGGGAAGGAATTCCTTCTATTGGAAAAGCCCTGGAAGAAATGAATCTTGAACCTGTTCATCATGCCTTCGAAGCACTCTTTTCTGATGATATTATTCATTTTCTTGTAAACAGGATTCAGGATGAAAACAGGGGCACATCGGAGAAATTAGGTTATACTTTACTGAGGGGCAGATTCAAAATTTTCATTGAAACTATCAGGGATTTCGGATATCTTGGAAAGTCAGAAACAGAAGTACTGGCCGAAGATTTTATTTCACAGATAAGAAGCATTGAAAAAACGTATGATTTTATCTTTTTAAAAGAAAAGTCTTTACACTTGTTTACTGGTCAGTACCAGGCTTCATCACTTGATAATTTGCTAATTACCCGAAGCAATGCTCCTTATCGTGAGAATATGATCCTTTTGCTGGCATTTTATTCCTGGAAGACAATTTTATCAGGTCTACCTGATTCAGATTCAGATCTTCTTACCGGAAAACTAAGGTTGCAATGGCCATTACAGGATATACTAAAGAGAACAGGCCGGGCAGAACATACCCTTATTCGTGATGTAAACCTTTTGTTGATACTGCTCACCGATACCCCAAAATTATTTGATTTTAGCCGGCTAACTCTTACGGATAATGAATCCGGATTGGAATCTTCAATCAGGAAAGAAATCCTTTTCAGTAAGACAAAAAAATCTGCAGAAATGCTTGATGATGAATACATACAAAACTTTATTGGGGTAAATGAATATAAAAAAGTGCAATATTTCAGTAAGGAAAGTTTTGAAGAACTCATTGGTTGGTTTTTTACAATCAATATTTTTGAATACTTTTCATTATTTGATAATGAAATCAACCGAAGAGAAATAAAATTACTTGAGGTTTATATTAAGGAAACGCTCAGATTTTATATGAATGCCCTTGAACTCTCGCAAAAGGCCGGATATAAATTAGCCCGGTTAAGAAAGCTCATAACATCTCAACGTTTTTCTGATGAATGAAAGCAAACAATATATCATGAGATTTTTCGGCAAATATATGGTATATCTGATACTAATTGGAGCAAGCCTTCATGCTATGGCGGATATCAAGAGTATAGGGTTGCCATTTATTGTAAACCATTCACGCACTTCCTATCAGGCAAGTACCCAAAACTGGTCGGTAACACAATGCCAAAACGGGTTTATGTACTTTGGCAATAATGACGGGGTTCTTGAATTTGATGGTACCCAATGGAATATGTATCCTGTTCCGAATTTTTCAATTGTAAGATCTGTTTTAGCTGTAAATGATACCATTTATGCCGGTGCATTTGAAGAGATAGGATTTCTGGCCCCCGATGAGAAAGGAAAACTGGCATGGAACTCATTGAAACATTTGATCCCCGCAGAGT
>JBHEOF010000049.1:17323-18224 GCA_046261715.1 Bacteroidales bacterium | reverse complement strand
CAGGGTTTGATGAAATATGGAAAATTTTTAAATCTCATGATCGTTTGGTCTTTCAGTCATTCAGTTATATATTCATCCTTGAGAATGATGAAATAAAGGTAATTAAACCAGAAGGGGAATTCAGTTTTATGCATATGACTGATGATAGCCTTTATATTGTGGATAGAGAAAAGGGATTGGCTATACTGGAAGGAGATAGTCTGAAATTATTGAGTTCACACCCTGTATTTTTCCGAAATGAGATAACAGCCGTTCTACCCTTCAAAAAAGGAGAATTACTTATTGGTACAAATAATGAAGGAGTTTTTGTTTGGGATGGGCAGAATCTTATCCCCTGGAATACTGAAGTAAATTATTTTATTGAACAACATAACCTTTTTTCTGCAGTCACACTCCAAAACGGCAGTTATGCATTTGGTACAATCGGTAATGGGGTTTATATCTCTGATAAAAACGGAAAAGTTCTTCAACATCTTAATCGCATAAAAGGATTGCAAAGCAATACCGTTCTTGCCCTGCATCAGGATTACAAAAATAATTTATGGCTGGGGCTTGATAATGGAATAGATTTTATGGAAATAAACTCACCTATTACCATATTGAATTACAACTACAATATTGAAACAACCTATACCAGTATTATTCATAATGATATTTTGTATGTAGGAACCAACCAGGGTTTATATGCTGCTGATATTAATGAACTTGAAAGTTTTTCTTTCGATGATCGAAAGTTTCAACTCATAAGAGGGACAGAAGGGCAGGTTTGGGAACTGGATATCATTGATAATGCTCTCCTGTGTGGACATAATTTAGGATGTTTTCAAATTGACGGTTATAATGCCCGAAAAATATCCGATATCAGAGGCTTTTGGTCTTTCATGAAAGCGGATAATACTGA
>JBHEOF010000049.1:9017-17313 GCA_046261715.1 Bacteroidales bacterium | reverse complement strand
TTATTCTCGCCGGCACCTATTCCGGTATTGTAAGATTGAATAAATCAGGAAATCAATGGCAATTCCTGGATGAAATGGAAGGGTTCAGGGAATCAAGCAGAAGCATGTTTACAGACGATAACGGCTATTTATGGATATCACATGGTTACAGAGGATTATTTCGGCTTTTGCCATCTGAAGATTACAGCAATGCAGGCGATGTGGAATTTTTTAAAAATGAAGCCGGTTTGCCGGAACAATTGCCCTACAATATTCAGAATATCAACGGTGAAATGATAATTACTGCTCATGATGGAATATATGTATATAATCATAATGATAATAATTTTGATCTCCATAATGAATGGAATGATTTATTTGAAGGCAAGGGGTTTATTGATAAAATCCATCAGGACAATAATGGAAATCTTTGGTATTTTACACTTCATTATCTGGGCGTAATGCGATTGCTGGAAGATGGCACATACAGAGATATTACGGCCCCTTTTTCCGGTATAAACAGCTTTTTAATACCTGCTTTCCAGAATATTTTTATTCATAATAATAATGATGTTTTTATTGGTACACAATATGGTTTGGCGCATTATAATCCTTCTATTATCAATGACTATAGTCAACCTGAAGAGGTGTTTTTACGTGAAGTTTCCTTCTATGGCAGGAACGACCCGGTTACAATCTTTGCTTTGAATGAAGCTATCAGGTTTCCCCGGAAAGGTAATTTTCAAATGCCTTATGCATTAAATTCTGTAATGTTCAGATTTACAACTCCCGTATTTGAAAACCCTGAAAATGTTATGTTCTCTTTCCGGCTTAGAGGTTTTGAAGAACACTGGTCAGCCTGGGATGCTTTAAATTTTAAGGAATATACCAACTTACAGGAAGGGGATTATGTATTTGAAGTCAAAGCATTGAATTCATTCGGAATAGAAAGTCCGGTAAGTGTTTTTTATTTTACAGTTAAACCTCCTTTTCTGCGTTCCCGTGCTGCTTTTATTATTTATGCCTTCATGTTTATTCTTATTGTTGCCGGTAATTTTTATTTTGTAAGAAGAAGAATGCTTAAGATCAGGCAACGGGAAAAAATACGACATGAAAAGAGAATGGCCCAGAAAGAGCAACTTTTTCAGGAAAAGACAGCCTTAAGTGAAAAAGAAATTATGCATTTGCGCAATGAAAGTCTTCATACGGAGATGAAACACAAAAACAAAGAACTGGCAAATGCCACCCTTCATTTGATTCAGAAAAACAGGGCACTTACCGGTCTGAAGAATGATTTAAACAAATTGTTGAAAAACATCCCCAATGATAATTCTGAAAAGCAGCATGTAAACAATTTATTGAAGAAGGTTAACAAAGATTTGCGCAACGAAAAAAACTGGGAACTTTTTAACAATTACTTTGATGAGGTACATCAGGATTTTATCACACGCATTAAAGAAAAACATAGCGACCTTACGCCCAAAGAACTAAGGCTTTGCGCCTATTTACGCATGAATATTTCAACCAAGGAAATTGCCCCGTTAATGAATATTTCTGTTCGCGGCGTTGAGATAAGCCGCTACAGACTCAGGAAAAAACTGAATCTGGATAGGGAGGCGAATCTGACAGAATATATCATGTCATTTTAAGTTATTATAATGTAGCTATTAAGTTTTGTTTATGCAATAATTTTGATTATTGAGAAGTTGTTTTTATCTTTAACCGTACTTCTTTTTACAAACCTTATGATTTGTAATCTGAGAAATTCTGAATTTTTTATTTTTGCTATATAAGTACAATCTAAACAGTATTTTATAAATTAAATGATGTAATCATGATGTATAAATAATGCCCTATGTTGTGTTATTGATGCATATATAAATTTGGTTGCAGGTCAATTTCGCTTTTTCTTTGTTAACAATTTGTTAATTCCGTAATCGTTTACGGAAAATAAATCAATTTTCTTTTAACCATTTTAAACTCATCCAAAAAATTATTAAAGTTTAATTAACAACCTTAAAACAACACAATTATGAAAAAGAACAAAGTAAAATTTTTTAATCTGTTTTTAATGCTGTTTGGGCTGATCCCCGTATTTTTATTTTCAGCCTGCGGCGAAGATGAAGATCCTATTGAAGATCCCATCGCATCTTTCCAATATGAAATTGGTGAGGATAATTTTCTTGAGGTTACCTTCATGAATTTCTCACAAAATGCAGAAACCTACAGTTGGGATTTTGATGATGGAAATTCTTCTGCTGAAGAAAATCCGGTGCATGTATATGATGAGTTTGGTAACTATGATGTTACTCTTACAGCAACCAATAGTGCAGGTACATCAGCCTCATTTACCGAAACCATTGAAATAAAAGATCCTGATGAAGCTTTGGCTTTGCTTGCAGGACAAACATCCAAAACCTGGAAGTTACAAAGATTTGAATCAAGTATGGGCGTAGGACCTAATATTGATGCAGCTTTCGACTGGTGGTTCCTGGAGAATGACGGATCCCGGCCTTGCGTTTACTACCATGAGTTTACTTTTAACAGAGATGGTGAGTATATTTTTGATGATAAAGGTTCTTTCTGGGGCGAAGGTGGATTATTCCATCCGTCAGTTGAGGGTACCTGTTTTGAAGCTATTCCTGAAAACATGATTGGTCCCAATGATGAAGATCTTAGTGCATGGTTAGGCAATACTCACCAGTTTGAGTATGACCCATCTACAAATACTGTTACAATAACTGGAGAAGGCGCCTGGATTGGCATACCTAAAGTAGCCACAGATGGGGAAGTAACTACTCCGCAAAACAGTATTTCTTTTGAAATTGAAATAACCGAAAATGAAGATTACGATCATATGTTTGTTAAATTTATTTATGCTGATTTTGTTTGGGTATTTAACTATGCTTCTTACTCCGATCCTAATATGGAGCCAGATGTTGTTGAAGAACAAGAGCCATTTGGTGAAGATCTTCCCGATATTACTCCGGATGACATTTTTGTAACCTTTGCTGCCAGAGATGCCGAAAACCTGGCAACCATTGATACCGTTACTTCCGGCTCATCTGTAATATTTGGTGTTGATGATCCTGCTGATGCCGAGGCAGAAAAAGTTGGTCAGTTTATCAGAACCGGAGGTGTCCAGTACCAGGAACTTCAGTTCAGAACTACTCCTGATTTGTTTGATATTCAGTTTGATAATTTCACTACAGCCAAAATAGATATTTATGTACCTGATGATACTGAATTTGCAGAAGGTGGTCTTCAGAGAATGTTTGTATTTGGTTTTGCTGATATGAGTCAAACCCAGGAATGGTGGACCAGTCCGACTCAGTTCTTTACAGAAAATGATGACTTTGTGGTAGGTGAATGGACAACCTATACATTTGATCTCACTGAGGTGAAAGAACGTGCAGATCTGGATATGATCTTCCTTGGTATGGGTGGCGGAGGACACGAAGAGGAAGGTATCTTCTACGTGCGCAACCTTATTTTTGAATAATCTATCCATCTGAAAGGGATTGTTTCTTTAATAAAGGGCAATCCCTTTCTCTTTTTTTATCAAAATGCAGATTTTACAACCCAGACTGTTTTTTATTTTATCCCTTTTTTTTACGTTTTCCTGTGGTGATGATATTACCGATGATATAGAACCTGCCAACCTGATAATCGAAGTTACTTACGATGAAGAAGAAAGTGGCTATGTAAAGTTGCAGGCTACTGCCGATAATACAGTTGAATATGAATTTCGGCTTGGCAACAACCCCGAACCCGACGAAACCAACAGCAGCGGAATTTTTGAGTATTCTTTCGAAAATTCAGGTAACTATGAGGTAGATGTTCGTGCCGTAGGCGCTTCAGGAAAGTATTTGAGGAAAATTATTTTGCTCACTATAGAACTTGCAAGTGACAGTGTTTCTGTTGATCAGGGATATACTACACCCTTGGAGTATGATGGATGGGATTTGGTATGGAATGATGAGTTTGAAGGAAATGCAGTGAATCCAGATTTCTGGGTGTTTGAAATTGGCGATGGATGCCCGAACATATGCGGTTGGGGAAACAACGAATGGCAATATTACAGATCACAAAATGCCTGGGTAGAAGGAGGAATTCTTACTATCGAAGCACGCAATGAAAACTACCAGGGTAGTAACTATACTTCAACCCGTATGAAAACACAAGGCAAAAAATCATTTAAATATGGACGGGTTGATATTCGTGCACTCCTTCCTAAAGGCCAGGGAATATGGCCTGCTTTATGGATGCTCGGAGAAAATATTACTTCTGTCGGCTGGCCTGCCAGTGGCGAAATTGATATTATGGAGATGATAGGGGGCAATGGCAGGGAAAACCAGGTACATGGTACTGTACATTGGGATCTTAACGGACATGTTCAGGCCGGAGGTTCATATACTTTATCATCAGGTATTTTTGCCGACGAATATCATGTATTTTCAATTATCTGGGATGAGAACCAGATAAGATGGTTTGTAAACGATACCCAATATTATCAGATAGATATTACTCAGGATCATATGACTGAGTTTCACAAAGAGTTTTTCTTTCTTTTTAATGTGGCAGTGGGCGGAAACTGGCCGGGTTATCCCGATGGAACAACCATTTTTCCCCAACAAATGAGGGTAGATTACATCCGCATGTTTCAAAAAAACGAAGAATAAAAACCATATTGCCAGGGTTTAATGGCAGAATAGTTCTTATCATTTTTCTATATAATTTTTTTAAAAAATTAATTCACCTAAATCAAAATCAAAATGAAGAAATACTTACTGCACTTTATAATTCTGATGGCAGGAATTTTAAGTACTACTATGCTTCAGGGGCAAACCCTGAGGGGAGTTGTGACTGACGGGATTACCGGTGAAACCTTACCCGGTGCCAACATAATTATCGTTGGTACCACCCAGGGAACGGTTACCAATATCGACGGAGAATACAGCCTGAGTCTTTCCCCCGGAACAGTAAATATTACTTTCCGTTTCCTGGGATATCTCCCCCAAACCATTGAAGTTACCATTGCGGAAGATGAAACGATCGTCCGTAACATTGAATTACAAGCCGATATTGCAACATTCGATGAAGTTGTAGTAATCGGATACGGTACGCAGAAAAAGAAAGTGGCTACAGGTGCCATTGCCAGTGTGAGTGATGAAGAAATTACCGCAACTCCGGTATTGCGCATTGAGCAAGCTATGCAGGGCAGAACCGCCGGTGTGCAGGTTACCAACCTCTCCGGACAACCGGGTGAAGCCCCTACGGTCCGTATTCGTGGAGCCGGTACAACCGGTAATGCAGAACCTTTATATGTGGTTGACGGAATGGTTGTTGGAGGCATAGATTACCTGAACCCCAGTGATATTGAGTCGGTAGACGTACTCAAAGACGGCGCATCAGCCGCCATTTATGGAGCCAGGGCTGCCAATGGTGTGGTTTTAATAACAACCAAAACAGGTACTGAAGGGCAAATGAACGTAACCTACTCCGGTTACCAGGGAATACAAAATGTGGCACGTCAGATTGATATGCTTGATGCCGATCAATATCGCATGCTTATGAATGAAGGGGCCAGAAATGCAGGCTTAAGTGAACCCTTCAACATGGATGAAATACCATTATACAATACCAATTGGCAGAGTGAACTTTTTGAAGTGAATGCCCCGATTTCCAATCACGATATTGCAGTAAATGGGGGTACTGAAAAATCAACATATGCATCTTCACTGTCCTACTTCTCACAGGAGGGTATTATTGGTGGCGATAAGTCGCAGTTTGAAAGGATTTCAGCCCGACTGAATACGCGACACACAGTAAATGACTTTTTCAGTTTTGGAAACAATATTTCTTATTCGCATATCTTCAGAAAAGGTATTGCCAGTAATACATCTTTTAACGGTGCTTACAGCAGTGCATTGAATATTGATCCGCTTACCCCGGTTTATGAAGAAGATGAAGACATATTAAACCAATATCCTTATTCTGATGAGCCTGTTGTAACGGATGATCAGGGCAGGATATATGGTATTTCCAATTATATTGGTGCAGAAATTGTTAATCCGCTGGCATTGCTTGAAACCCAGAGATCAAAAACACGGGTGGATAAGATAGTCGGTAATATTTATGGAGAGATTGAATTTATAGATGGTTTAATGCTCAGAACCAGCGCAGGTATGGATGCGGCTTATGTTGTGAATGATTCACATACGCCCCTTTTCTTCCTGAATGGAGCCCAGAACAATACCGATAAAACCAATGTCTCAAAAAGTATTCAACGTTATTTTACATGGGACTGGGAGAATACCCTGAATTATAGTAATGAATTTGGAGGACACACCATTTCGGTTCTCGCAGGAATTTCTGCAAGAAAGGAAAATTTTGAAGATCTCTCAGGTTTTAATGCAAAAGTGCCCATTACCGATCCTGATAATGTGTATTTAAGTATGGCAACTGATACAGTCTGGACAGCCAATGGCGGAGCATCGCATTATGCCCTTATGTCGCAGTTCGGTAGGATATTGTATGACTTTGAAAGCAGGTATGCTTTAAACTTCACCCTCCGTCGCGATGGTTCTTCAAACTTTGGTCCCAATAGACGTTTCGGTATATTCCCTTCAATTGGGGCAACATGGATCATAAGTGAAGAAGGATTTTTCCCTGAGTTTGATGCACTTGATATTTTAAAAGTAAGAGCATCATGGGGTATCAATGGTAACGACAATATCGGTCGTTTCAGGTATATCTCTACAATCAATAAAAGCAGGGGATACATTTTTGGAGCAGGAAGAGCTTTTGGTGCATCTCCTTCATTTGTTGAAAATGCCGATCTCAAATGGGAAGAATCAGAACAACTCAACTTTGCCCTTGATTTCGGCTTCTTCAACAACCGTCTTACCGGTGCTTTGGATTACTACATCAAAACCACACGTGATTTGCTGGAAATTATACCTATTCCCGGACATGTAGGCAATGATCCTCCGGTTTCCAATGTGGGTAGTGTAGAAAACCAGGGTATAGAAATGTCGCTCGACTGGAGAAATTATGACAGAGATTTGCGATATTCCATTGGTGTAAATGCTGCATATAATCAGAATAAGATGATCAAAATAGGTAATGAGGAAGGTGTTTTACCAGGAGCTACCTGGGCAGTTGCCGGTATGGTAACCCGCGCTGAACTTGGTTTGCCGATAGGTTTTTTCTGGGGATATCGCACCGATGGCATATTTCAGAATCAGGCAGAAATCTTCCAGCATGTGAACCAAACCGGGCAAATGTTTCAGCCCAATGCGAAACCCGGTGATGTGCGCTTTGTGGATGTGAATGGTGATGGAGTGATCAATGCTGAAGATCGCACAATGATCGGTAATCCTACACCTAAGTGGACCTTAGGTTTTAATTCAAACCTTGAATACGGACAGTTTGACCTTAGCTTACTGATTGTGGGTACTTACGGAAATGATATTTTCAACGGTATGCAAAGACCCGACCTGCGCTTTACAAATCGCACGGTTGATGCTCTTGATCGCTGGACAGGTGAAGGAACTTCTAATACCGTCCCACGTTATACTTTCGTAGATACCAATAACAATAACAGGATTTCTGACCTGTATATCGAGGACGGATCTTTCCTGAGATTGAAAAATATCCAGATTGGTTATACAATTCCAAGTTCTGTTTTGAACAGAATCAAAGCCAATACATGGAGATTCTATATTTCTGCAGAAAACCTGTTCACCCTTACAAATTATTCAGGTGCTGATCCTGAAATCGGAGCTTTGTCTTCTTTCGATATAGGTATAGACAGGGGTATTTATCCACAGTCCCGCACTTTCAGGCTGGGTACAAGTATCACATTTTAATAACAGATTTGAACTATGAAAAATTTAAAAATAAAATCAGTAGTAGCGCTGCTTGCCATATTTATGTTCAGTGCATGTAGCGAAGATTTCCTGGACCTCAAACCTCTTGACCAGGAAGTAACAACCAACTTTTACAGTACCGAAGAAGAGGCTTATCAGGCCCTGGTAGCTATCTACGATGTGCTTACCTATCAGTCTACTCCCGGTGTAAGCTGGATGCCCTTTATTATGGTTTCTGATGTATTATCTGATGATGCCTTCGCCGGGGGGTCTGATGCCAACGATGGCTTTGAGTGGGATAAGCTTAATAACTATGAAGTTCAAACAACCAGTCCCATTGCACATGCTATCTGGATCAAGAACTACATCGGAGTTTACAGGGCCAATCTTTTCCTCGAAGTTATTGGCGATATAGATGCCGGTGAAGATTTTAAGAAAAGGGC
>JBHEOF010000049.1:0-9007 GCA_046261715.1 Bacteroidales bacterium | reverse complement strand
GCAAAATTCTTAAGAGCCTATTTTTACCTGGAGCAGGTTCGTTTTTTTGAAAACATTCCTCTGATCACTGAAACTATCAAAGGGCCCTCAGAATATACCCAGGAGCAAAATACACCTGAAGAGGTGTATAACCAGATCGCGCTTGATCTTGTGGAAGCCATTCCTGACCTCCCCGAATCGGTTCCTTCTGCTGAAGCTGGTAGAATTACCAAATGGGCAGCACAGGGGTTACTTGCCAGGGCTTTTTTATTTTATAATGGTGTGTATGGAGGTGATCTTACAGCCGGTAGTACCGCAGTAAACCGCACATATGTATTGGGTCAGCTTGAAGATATGATTGCCAATAGCGGACGTGATTTGTTTGAAGATTATTCTCATAACTTCAGCCTGGTGGGTGAGTTTGGAATTGAATCTGTTTTTGAAATTTCCTATGGTGATACTCCCGCCTGGTGGGATTGGGGATATGTACGTGGAGGGAACGGAAATCTGGCAGCACAGATGCAAGGGCCCAGGGTTAGTGGTTCAGACGACTGGGACCGGGGATGGAGTTTTGCACCTGTAAGCCACAAGCTTTTTTTGTTTCTGGAAGATGATCCCAGACGACCCTATACCATTGTATTGGAAGAAGAACTGGATGGTACACTTGTTAAAGGATACCAGCATACCGGTTATTTCTCAAGAAAATATACATCTGATGCCGAGCACTGGGGTGCCGACGGGCAGTTTGAGCTGAATCGCACCGTAAACCATCGTGTAATTAGATTCTCTGACGTACTATTGATGGCTGCAGAGCTTGACAGTCCCAATAAACAGGATTATCTTGACAGAGTGCGTGACCGGGTAGGATTAGAGTCTGTTCCGGCTACCCTTGAGAATATTCTCAGGGAACGCAGACTGGAACTTTCATTGGAAGGTATTCGCTATTACGATGTACTTCGCCAGGGTCTCGCTTATGCAACCCAGGAATTGACTTATTCCGATATTACAGGTCCTAATTATGAAAGTGATGACCAGGTAATATATGATGCAACATTCAATGCGGCTACCAAAGGATTTTTGCCCATACCGCAAACGGAAATTGATCTTTCAGCGGGAGCATTTATCCAAAATGACGGGTATTAAATCTGTTTGAAGTCAGGGTTATTTCCCATCCTCAATGGTCATATAAAAAGTTTCATTTAAAAGAGCGTTATTGAAACAAAAATGACTTAAGGGGATGGGAAATCCCGGGCTGATTTTCTTATAGACATTAGTTTTTTATTTATTGCATTTGATTATAAAAGACGGTTTAAACCATCTGTTTAGAATTACTTTACCCTTTTAAATAATTCTTAATTCGTTAATAATCAATTTTCAGGCGTAATCTTTACAATTAATAAATGAAATGTATCCTACCGAAATGAAATCTTTTGAATTATGAAAAGATCACTTTATACCGTTTTTATTTCTTTGATAGTGGCCCTGGGTGGATTTCTCCTGGGTTTTGACAGTGCGGTAATTTCCGGTGCAACTCCCTTTTACAGGGAAACATTCGGTATGGATTCCGGCTCCATGCTTATCGGATTCTCGGTAAGCTCATTGATCCTTGGTGCCATCATGGGTAATATTATTGCCGGTAGACTGGCCGACAGGTTTGGAAGACGCAGGATACTGATGACGACAGCCATGCTTTTTACCATCAGCGCTATTACTTCTGCATTGGCTGCAGATATCGTTACTTTTCTGGTTGCACGGGTAGTGGGCGGTTTCGGAGTAGGTATGGCTATACTGGTTGCTCCCATGTATATTGCCGAAATAGCACCCCGCAAATTGCGTGGTACTTTGGTTACATTCAACCAGTTGAATATCGTACTGGGTATTTCCATTGCCTATTTTTCTAACTATTATTTTCAGCAAACCATTGTTGATCCGGATTTGAAATGGCGCATTATGCTGGGGGTTGAAGCCGTGCCCGCCATACTCTACCTGGCACTTCTTTTTACAGTGCCCCGCAGTCCACGCTGGCTTATGCAAAAAGATAAGAGCGATGAAGCAATGAGTGTATTGGTAAAAGTGCATGGTAAAGCTCAGTCGCTTATTGAATATCAGGAAATTGACAGAAGTCTGAAAGAAGAAGTGAACCGGGATAAAGCACGCTGGACTGATGTGTTTTCTGCCCGAATGAAAACTGTTTTGATTATTGGCTTTGGTATTGCTTTTTTCCAGCAGATAACAGGTATTAATGCCATTTTTTATTATGCCCCGATGATCTTTGAGATGGCCGGTGGGGGAAAAGACGCTGCATTCCTGCAGGCTGCCATCCTGGGTGTTACCAATGTTGTTATGACTGTCGTTGCCATGTTCCTGATTGATAGTCTGGGGCGAAAACCATTATTGTATATAGGGGCAGCCGGCATTTTTATTTCACTTGCTATCGTGGGGTTTTCTTTCCAAAAGGCACAATATAATATTGATGAAAGAAGTATGGAGTTACTTGTAGAAGAAGTAATGGAAATGGAAGCAGGGCCCGCTCATTTGGTTAATATTCAAAAATTGAAAGAACTGGAAGGGAATTTATTTGAAAACGAAGTAGCTTTTTTCTCTCTGGTTAAGGAAAAGGTTGGTCAGGATACCTACAATAGTTTTAAGGAGATCATTCTTAAACATTCCATCACCATCAATGGTATATGGGTACTTGTAGGGTTGATCATGTTTGTGGCATCATTTGCCATTTCGCTGGGGCCGGTTATGTGGACACTGCTTTCTGAGATCTTTCCCAATAAACTTCGTGGTCTGGCAATATCCATCATGGGCTTCTGGAACTCCATCGTGAGCTTTTCCGTAGCAACTGTATTTCCGGCACAGCTTGAATTTATGGGCTCAGGAAACACCTATCTGATCTATTCCTTTTTCGGACTTCTTACATTGCTTTTTGTCTGGCGGTTTGTGCCTGAAACCAAAGGGAAATCGCTTGAAGAATTAGAATCTAAACTCATAAAATAACATAGAAATGAAAATGCTGAAATGGATTCCGGTAATTATGGCAATGATTCTTTTTTCATGCAATTCAGGAGAGAAATCTGCTACCGAATCCATGCAAGAGGGGCCTTCCGTAGTGGAAATGCGCAATGTTGATGGCAGGTATCGTTTATTTGTGAATGGTGAAGAATTCTATGTAAAAGGAGCAGGCTGTCAGTATGGCTCCTGCATGGAAATAGCAGCACATGGCGGCAATTCATTCCGTACCTGGAGTACCGGTGAAAGCACGCAAGCCACGCTTGAAACCCTTGATCTGGCCTGGGAAAACGGATTGATGGTAATGATGGGGCTGCATGTAGGGAAAGAACGCCATGGATTTGATTATGACGACGAAGTTGCAGTAACTGAACAACTGGAGCGTTTACGAAAAGAAGTTATTGATTTAAAAGACCACCCGGCACTTTTGGGATGGGGTATCGGAAACGAACTTAATCTAAGATATACCAATAAAAAAGTATGGGATGCTGTGAACGATATTGCCCGCATGATTAAAGAAGAAGACGGAAATCACGTAGTAACAACAATGCTTGCCGGAATTGGTCGCGAAGAAGTGGAATACATCACTGAGAACTGCCCTGATCTGGATTTTATTTCCATTCAAACTTACGGAAGTCTCATCAACCTTGAACAAAGGCTCAAAAATGCTGATTACGTCGGCCCCTACCTTGTTACGGAATGGGGACCTACAGGTCACTGGGAAATGCCTGAAACAAAATGGGGTTCTCCTATCGAACAAACATCGGCTGAAAAAGCAGAAGCCATAAAAGTGCGTTATGAAGAAGTAATTTTGGCTGATAAAGCAAATTGCATGGGTTCTTTTGTTTTTCTCTGGGGGCAAAAACAGGAACGTACCCCTTCATGGTATGGTTTGTTTACCGAAGAAGGTGAAAAGACTGAAGCCATTAATATGATGGAGTATCTCTGGACCGGGCAGTGGCCCGAAAACATGGCTCCGCGTATGAAAGATATTACCATTGAAGGGAAAGGCGGACGGTTTGATGATGTTATGCTTGAAAAAAATATTGAATATACTGTAAAATTAGATGTAGAACATACTGACATGGAGAGCTTAAATGTCAGGGCTGAAGTTATGCCCGAACCCGTTGAGCTAAGCGAGGGTGGCGATTTCGAAGCCAGACCTTCAAGTATTGAAGGATTGATTATCTCTGCCAATACAACAGAAGTGGTTTTCAGGGCTCCGGCAGAAAAAGGAGCATACCGTATCCTGGTTTATGTTACTGATCAGCACAATCAGGCAGGAACTGCCAATATTCCGTTTTTTGTAGAGTGAATAAAAAATAAAAGGATGATTTGGAATAATGTTTTTTTTGAAACAGGTTTTTGTTTTGTAACACTTTTTCATGGTGTTGTTTTTGCTGCCGGTCGCAGGGTTGGGAAGGTTCTTTAAAAATGAAACTTTCTTTAAGACCGGCAGCTTTTTTAAAATGAATTCAATAAAAATCAATTTCCCGCCATATGATCAACAAAAAAAGTTTTAAGGTAGAGATGAAAGAAGTAAAGTTCGAAAATGAAAGGTACTTTAAAATCAGCAATCATGATGTTATGCGACCTTTCTTTATGAGCATAGTCAGTGATGCCAATCATTGGATGTTTATATCGAGTAACGGAGGTTTGTCTGCCGGACGGAAAAATCCCGAGTATGCTTTATTCCCTTATTACACAGATGATAAAATCACAGAATCTGCAGATATTACCGGAAGCAAAACCATTTTTCAGATTTATGGAGATGATGAAGTTCTCATCTGGGAACCTTTCTCTGAACGGTATACTGATAAATATTCCATCAGCCGTAATTTGTATAAAGGTATTTATGGAAATAAGGTCATTTTCGAGGAGATTAACCATGATCTGGGCCTGACATTCAGATACCAGTGGAATTCCGGGAAAGTGTATGGTTTCATAAGAAAAGCCGAACTAATCAATACTTCAGAAAAAGAATACCGGATAACCATTCTTGATGGTATTCAGAATATTATACCATTTGGTGTTCCCAGCGACCTGCAAAGATCTACCAGCAACCTGGTAGATGCATATAAAAGAAGTGAACTGGAACCCTCTTCGGGTATCGGTATTTATGCACTCAGCGCTATAATTGTTGATAAGGCTGAACCCAGTGAAGCTTTAAAAGCAAACATAGCATGGTCTCTCGGACTTGAAAATCCAAAATATCTTCTTTCTTCATTGCAGCTGAAGAAGTTCAGGCAGAAACATGAAATTCAGGGGGAACGCGACATCAAAGGAGAAAAAGGAGCTTATTTTGTTTCCTCTGATATTTCACTGCCTGCGAAATCAGGTAAAAAATGGAAAATCATTGCCAATGTAAATCAGAACCACGCACAAATAATCAGTCTTGCCCAATCAATAAAAGAAAACAAAAATCTTGAAAAAAACATCCGGCAAGATATTGATTCTGGAACGCAAAATCTGATTCAACTGGTTGCAAGTGCTGATGGGTTGCAATTTTCGGCTGATAAACTGAGCGATACCCGCCATTATTCCAATGTGCTTTTTAACATTATGCGCGGGGGCATATTCGACAACAATTACCAGATAAAAAAAGGAGATTTTGTAAGCTACCTGACCGAAGCCAATAAAGATGTAGTTGCAAGAAATCAGAAATTTATTCAGAAACTGGAAGATGTATTCAGCCAGTCTGCACTGAGAGATCTTTTAATGAACAGTAAAGATACTGATCTGATAAGGCTTTCCATTGAGTATCTGCCTCTGAAGTTTAGCCGAAGGCACGGAGACCCCAGCCGACCCTGGAATTATTTTACCATTAATATTCAGAATGAATCAGATGGGTCAGAAATCCTTGATTATGAAGGAAACTGGCGCGATCTGTTCCAGAACTGGGAAGCACTCGCTCATTCCTATCCTGAGTTTATTGAAGGAATGATTTTCAAGTTCCTGAATGCTTCCACTTTTGACGGTTACAATCCCTACAGGGTTACCAAAGACGGATTCGACTGGGAAACCATTGAACCCGACAATCCCTGGTCATATATTGGCTATTGGGGTGATCACCAGATCATTTACCTTCAGAAATTTTTTGAAATCATAGAAAAATATCACCCCGGCACATTGCAGTCATTTTTTGATAAGGAGTGGTTTGTATATGCTGCTGTTCCTTACATTATCAAACCCTATGATCAGATCCTTAAGAACCCGAAGGATACCATTGAGTTTGATCATAAATGGGATGCTGCCATCAGAAAACAGCGCGGGAAACTGGGAGCTGACGGAGCCTTGCTAATGACTGACAGCAAGGAAATATACCATGTGAATTTTCTGGAGAAAATAATGGCTACAGTACTTGCCAAGGTATCCAATTTTATTCCTGAAGCCGGAATATGGCTTAACACTCAAAGACCGGAATGGAACGATGCAAATAATGCTTTGGTGGGTAATGGTGTATCTATGGTAACACTCTATTATCTGCATCGTTTTTTGAAGTTTTTCCGGAAAGCACTGGATAGCTCAGATCTGGAAAACATAAAAGTTTCCAGTGAATTGATAGAATTTTACCACAATGTACGTGAAACACTTTACGAATTCAGTCCATTGTTAGCTGATAGTATCAATGACAATGACAGGAAAACTATTGTTGATGGTTTAGGGAAGGCTGCATCTGAATACCGGCAGCATATTTACCAAAGTGGTTTCTGGGGTAAAAAAAGAAGTCTATCCCTGTCAGGATTGAAGAACTTTACAAATGTTTGTCTTGATTTTATAGAACATTCTATCCGGGCAAACCAAAGGAAAGACAAGCTTTACCACGCATACAACCTGATGAGTGCTACAGATACAGAGATTTCCTGTTCTCATTTGAATGAGATGCTCGAGGGGCAGGTTGCTGTGCTTAGTTCGGGTTATTTAAAACCGGAAGAATCACTGCAAGTGCTTGATGCATTGAAAAACAGTGCCCTGTTCAGGGAAGATCAGTATAGCTACATCTTATATCCCAACAAAGATTTACCCGGATTTTTAGAGAAAAATACTATACCGGAATCTGCTGCCGGATCATCAGAACTAATTCAAAAAATGGTTGCTGATGGAAATAAGCAAATCGTTGAGCAGGATATACAGGGTAACTATCACTTTAATGGAAACTTCAGAAATGCCAGGGATCTGGTTAATGCCTTAGATGCAATAAGTGAAGATGAGTACAATGATATGGTTCAGAAAGAACGTAAGCATTTACTGGATATTTTTGAAAAAGTGTTCAATCATAAAGCATTTACCGGCAGATCAGGAACATTCTTCTCCTTTGAAGGACTGGGATCAATTTACTGGCATATGGTGTCGAAACTTTTACTGGCTGTGCAGGAATGCTGTCTGAAAGCCATTGATGAGAATGCCAATCCGGTGGTGGTAGGAAAGTTGCTTGATCATTATTATGAGATTGAAGCCGGAATAGGTGTGCATAAGTCTCCGGAGTTGTATGGAGCATTCCCCACTGATCCCTATTCTCATACTCCGCAGCACAGGGGTGCACAGCAACCCGGAATGACCGGACAGGTGAAAGAGGATATCCTGTCGCGATTTGGAGAACTGGGAGTATTTGTCAAAGACGGGCAACTGTACTTCAATCCTTTTCTGCTAAGAAATGAAGAGTTCCTTCCGGATACCCGGAAATTTGAGTACATAAATATTCAAGGCAATAAGGAACAAATTTCATTGAATAAAGGACAGATGGCATTCACATATTGTTCTGTGCCTGTTATTTATTCTTCTTCCGACAAAGAAAAAATCACTGTTTTTTATACAGATGGAAATTCGGAAGAAATTGAAGGTAATATGTTAACCCAACAAGCCAGCAAATTGATCTTTAAAAGAACCGCAACAATAGATCGCCTGGAAGTGGAAGTTATAATGTGACGATAATTGTCCAACTAAAAACCCAAACATGAAAAATGCTATCAAGTTCTTTGTTCTATTAATTTCATTTTCTTTTATGTCGTGTAACTTTTCAGGAGAAAAAACCGGAGAATCTGAAACAGAACCCCGGTTACCCCAGGGCGAAGACATGCTTTTAAACGGAGTTTCTGAAGCTGTTTGTTATTCAGGTTTCAGAAGCGGTCAGCATCCCGACCGGGGTGCGGGTGCCGTTAACCCCAGCTATGAAGAAATACTGGAAGACTTGATGATCCTGAAGGAGCAAACGCCATTCCGCCTGTTTAGGCTTTACGACTGCGAAGAAAACAGCCAGATGGTACTGGAAGTGATCAGGGAACACAATCTGGATTTTAAGGTAATGCAAGGGATCTGGCTCAGAGCTGAAGTCAGTGCTCACGAAACCTGTGAGTGGCTCACCGAACCCATTCCGCAGGAAACGCTTGATGAAAATAAAATACTTAATGCACAGGAGATTGCCAAAGGCATTGAACTGGCCAATGAATACAATGACATCATTGTAGCTGTAAATGTGGGCAACGAGATACTGGTAGAATGGAATGATCACATGGTGTCTTTAGATTCTGCGATTGCATATGTTCAAAAAGTTCAACAAGCCATTGAACAGCCGGTAACCGTGGCTGACAATTACAAATGGTGGGCCGACCATGGCAGTGAACTGGCTGATGTTGTTGACTTTGTTTCTATACATGTGTATCCCATCTGGGAGGGAAAAGACATTGATGAAGGGATGAGCTACACCATTGAGAATGTTGAGGAAGTAATGGATTCATTACCAGGTAAGGAAATTGTAATTGCCGAAGCCGGTTGGGCAACCATCGCATCTGAATTTGGCCCGCGCGCAAACCAGGAGAAGCAAAAGCAATATATTAAAGATCTGATGGAGTGGTCTGTTCAGAATAACATCACCACTTTTATTTTTGAAGCCTTTGATGAGGACTGGAAAGGAGATCCCAACGACCCCATGGGTGCTGAAAAGCACTGGGGGCTTTACACCGTAGACCGCGAACCCAAAAAAGTTGTTGAAATATTTTCTGATTGGCAGGTAAAG
>JBHEOF010000048.1:21904-22306 GCA_046261715.1 Bacteroidales bacterium | reverse complement strand
ACATGTAATTGCCTGCAATGCCCAGCAGTGTGCTCACCGGTGAGTAAAGCAATCCAAATGCAATAATTCCTATATGGAAACTGGGTTGCTCTACACCCAATGCCAGGGACAACTCGGGGCGGTTGATAAACAAGCCCAGCAGATATAGCATAACACCTGAACTGATAACTGAAACGAACATCCCTTTGGTAATATGTTTCTTTTTGTAGTGTCCTATTTCATGGGCCAGCACTGAAACCAGTTCTTCAGTGGTATGTTCTTCTATCAATGTATCGAATAATACGATTCTTTTTTTCTTTCCCAATCCGCTGAAATAGGCATTGGCCTTAGCACTTCTTTTGGAACCGTCAATCACAAAAATATTATCGAGTTTAAACCCGACTTTTTGTGCAAACTTTTCAA
>JBHEOF010000048.1:0-21894 GCA_046261715.1 Bacteroidales bacterium | reverse complement strand
GCATCGCGCAATTCACCCTCCTCAAGCGGAGTTTGTTTGTTAAAAAGAGGCACAATGAGGTTCGAATAAAACATGGCCATAAAAATGGAAAAGAATGTGAGAAACACCCATGCATACAGCCAGAAATAATTGCCTGCCACCTGGTAAAACCATATGATTACGGTCATTAACCCACCTCCCAGGATGATTGCCAGCAGCCAACCTTTGAGTTTATCGGTAATGTAGGTTTTGACAGTGGTACGGTTAAAGCCGTATTTTTCTTCAATCACAAAAGTATGGTATATATCAAAGGGAGTGGAAAGCAGGTCGCTGGCCAGTCCGATAACTCCAAAAAATAACAGTGCCATAAGTATGGGATTTTCGGTATATTGCCGAACCCAGTTATCCAGGAAAGGAAATCCGCCCAGAAGCAGAAATGCGATAATAAGAACGAAACTCAATGAAGATGTAAGCAAGCCGAAACGCATGTTTTCTCTGAGGTAATTCTGCGATTTGCGGTACTTTTCTTCATCGTAAATTCCTTTGAGTTCGCCCGGTAGCTTATTGCTCCATCTTGTGGAATTCAGATAATCCAACAGCCTGTCGAACAGGAAATCTATTACCAGTATTGCGAGGATGATATAGAAGAGGGTTTGATGCATGTGTTATTGAGTTATTAGTTTATTTAGTTATTGGATTATTTTACCGCGGAGACGCCAAGATGCTATGTTCGTGGAGTATTCTTTTTCGTTTCGTGCTTCGATATTCGTGCTTCGATATTCGTGCTTCGATATTCGTGCTTCGAATTTTCACTATTTCCATTCTGCGTTTTCCGTTTTCCGTCCTCCGATTTCAATAGCTTCCCGCATATTTCCTGATAAACCATTCAACCGTTAATAAAGTAAGAAGCAAAAAGAATATCCATCGCAGGTTGATCAGGTCTTCAAATTCATTTTGGCTGTAAATCACCGGCCTGATATCTTCCCGGTTGCGGATGTTGTTCAGCAGATCTTCCGTCTGATCGGGGTAAAACATTTCTGCACCTGAGTTTTGCGCCAGCTGAAACAGCAGGTTATGATCAGCAACAGTATTGATACTTTCAATATTTAAAGGAGACACGGTAAAAAATCCTTCAGCAGTAAACGTTTCCCCACCGAATTCCACACTTGCCTGGTATGTGTATTCTCCTACCGGGAACGCACCGGCATTAAGGGTGTAGGCATTACCGGTCCTGCCGGGAATATAATCAAATTCTACTCCGTCTTCATTGACAATGGTGAGATTGATATCCGGTTCATTCACCAGTTCATAGCTTTTGTTATACAGTTCTGCATCAAAAATTACAGGTTGATTTTCAAAAATAAAAGCGGGAGTCTGCACCCTGAAAAAGCTTTTGTCTTCCACTACCGAAAGATACTGAACCATGCTTGAAACAAAGTTATTGAAGGCGTTATGGTTACCTTCGCGGGCAAAATTTCCGAGCCGCCAGCGCCATATTCCTTCGCCTGCAATCAATGCTGTTTTGCGCTCGCCCACTTCAGAAAGTGCAATCAGCGGATACTGGGTTGACACAGCTCCAATTCGCTGATAGGCAAACACCTGGGTGGAGGGTGACAGGTTATAATTGGCGAAGGGGGTATTCAACGGCGGCAATAATGGAAGCAAACGACCGAGATCTTCATCAGTGCGAAACAGGTTGAAATTTTCATTGATCTCAGCCCTGGAATCATTAAAACCATCGGCCCGCAGATTAATTTGTATACCCGTTTGCAGCCGGTTAAAACCTGTGAAATTACTTTGTGAGCCGAAAATAAACAGCTGGGCCATATTTTCGCGCAAAGCACGTGTTAGCAGCGACAGATCTCTTTGCTGTCTGTTGGGTATCTGGTGCCATATCACAAGATTATAAGCTCCAAGGTTGCCTTCAAATTCGTTAATCAGAGCCACATCAACCTCATAGTTGTCGTTTTCCTGCAGCGCCTGATTAAGGGCACCCACATCAGGGTGGGGCGACCATGCCATTATCAGAATCTTTTGACGGCTGTCAATTACTTCAATAAAAAACTCCTGCGCATTATTGGCCAGGGTAATTTCATTTTGCAGGGATTCTATTTCTACTTTATATCTTTTAATTCCTGTTTCTGTGGCTTCCAGCTCAGCCACAATGCTTTCAAAATGTGCATCAGACGTAAAATCTATTCGCTGTTCAAATACTGTTCTCCCGTCGTGGCTGATCATCACCCTGCTGCTTTCTCCTGCTGATTGCCGTGCTTCAACAGTTATTTCTACAGGAAAAATATTGTTCAGGTAAGTTATGCGGTTGTGCCGCAGATTTTGTATGAGAAGGTCTCTGGCCGGCAAGGTATCGCCCAGGGCAAGGGTATAAACCGGTGCCCGCATAGACGAACTTTGATATAACGGGTTTTTTCCCCGGTTAAAGATACCGTCTGATGCAATTACAAGTGCACCAATGTTGCGGTTGGTGTAGCGTGAATCAATTGTTGCAAAAATTTCTGATATGTCGGTTTGCTTGTCAAGAAAATTGAATGAACTTTGTTCGCGTACTTCTTCGCCAAAGGCATAAGTGTTCACCGAATAATCTTTTCTTAGTTCAGAAAAAAGCCCATTGATATTGCCGCTGTATTGTTCTTTCATTTGCATAGAGTCGGCACCAACCGTTAATGACCTGCTATTGTCTTGGAAAAACAGTATAATGGGTTCCTGGGTTCTGTTTACCTGCATTTTGAGAAGGGGTGACAGCAGAAAAACTGCCAGCAGGCTGATTACAATAAACCGGAATGCTCCCAGAAGCCTTTTTTGCAGAATACTGAAGTCATCTGAAGTATTTCTGTAATACAACAATGCCGACACAGCATAGCCCAGTAATAAACACAGCAGTAAAAACCACCAGGGGTGATCAGTTATTAAGTTAAAATTCAAAACCGTATAATGATTTTAATTTGGTTACATTTTGAAAGAACACAAAGATAATGGGATTTTGACATTTTTATCCACATCCCAGCAGTGTCTTTATTTCTACAACATTGTATTTAACATTGTTTAATGAGATAAAAATAAAAGCCCCGAAGTGCTTGTTTTTAACACTTCGGGACTTTTTAAGGACATTAAAGAATCAATCAGCCTTATTTCTTGGTCTGATCATTTGATTTCCCTTTACCTTGTCCTGATTGTGGGGTTCTGCCGATACTATCTCTCATTGTGGTGTCGGCTTTTACATTTTCTATTTTATAATAGTCCATGATACCCAGATTTCCACTGCGGAATGCTTCAGAGATAGCTTTCGGAATCTCAGCTTCCGCTTCAATAACTTTGGCACGGGCTTCCTGAGCTTTGGCCTTCATTTCCTGTTCAGCAGCCACAGCCATTGCTCTTCTTTCTTCTGCCTTGGCTTGTGCAATGTTCTTATCGGCATTGGCCTGGTCAATCTGTAGCATCGCACCGATATTCTTACCTACATCAATGTCGGCAATATCAATTGAGAGAATCTCGTAAGCAGTTCCTGAGTCAAGACCTTTTGAAAGTACAACCTTTGAAATACTGTCGGGGTTTTCGAGTACTTGTTTATGGTTGTTGGCCGAACCAATAGAGGTTACAATACCTTCACCAACCCTTGCCAGGATGGTTTCTTCACCGGCACCTCCAACCAATTGCTTGATATTGGCCCTGAGTGTTACCCTTGCCTTTGCGATCAGCTGAATACCATCTTTGGCAACCGCTGCTACTGGGGGGGTGTTGATTACCTTTGGTTTTACCGACATCTGCACCGCTTCCAGTACATCACGTCCTGCAAGGTCAATGGCTGTAGCCGTTTTAAAATCGAGGTTGATATTGGCTTTATCGGCACTGATAAGTGCATTCACCACGGCTTTTACCCGCCCCCCTGCAAGGAAGTGGGCTTCAAGATCGTCGCGGTTAAGTCGCAGACCAGCCTTGGTAGCCGAAATAAGGTTATTAACAATTACAGCCGGCGGGATCTTTCTCCAGCGCATCAGCACCAATTGCAAAAGGCTTATGCGTACTCCCGACACAAGAGCCGAGAACCACAATCCTACGGGTATGAAATAAAAGATAATCCATAAACCCAAAATACTCACCACCGCAATGGCAATAATAATTCCAATGTTTGCTTCCATTTTTTAGTTTGATTTTGATTTGACAATAATTTTATTTCCATCTACTTTGGTTACCACAATTTCTGTATTCTCATTGATCAAATTATCCTTTGATGTAACCTCGTAATATTCTTCATTGATTAAGGCTTTTCCCATGGGGTTCAGCCTGGAAATGGCAATGCCTTCATCGCCGGGTTTTACTGTTTCTGCTTCTACTATATTTACCCGGCCATCAATCTGTGAACCCAGCATGGTTCGTCGCCAGGTATTGCTCTTGAGTGCCAGGGCAAGAGCTCCGATTGAAAAAACCAATGTGGCCCCCAGTGTATATGTTCCTGCAATGGCACCATGGCCGCTGTAAGCCGAGAAAACACCGAAAGCCATCATGGCAGCTCCTACAATTCCTACCACAGTTGCTCCGGGTACCACCAGTATTTCAAGCAAAAGGAAAATTAACCCTATAACGATCAAAGTTATTATTACTAACCAGCCCATATTGGTTTTGTTTAGATGAAAAGTGTGAAATCTCCGGATTTCATTAATTCTATTTATTGCTTATTTACTATAGAAGCTTATTCAATGGTTGCTGTTATGCCACGATCAAGGATATTCCTGTACATGGGCTCCAGCGTATTGTAATCACCTGAACGAACGGTGCATTTCCCTTTGTGATGAATAATGAAAGCACACTGCTCTGCCTGGTGGGGTTCGTGATCGCACACTTCTATCAGTGTTTTTATCACGAAATCAAATGTGTTGAAATCGTCATTGTGTAAAACAAGGTCGCGTATTTCAGTCTTCAGAGATTTTACTGATCCCGAATCTCTGGTCTTTTCCCTGGTCATAACAACATTATTTTAACTTTATAAGTATACATCTATGCCATACTTTAAACTACTTTTCAAAGGTAAATAAAATATGAATAAACAGCATGTTTTTAGAAATATTCAGAAATTAAGAATAAATCTTCTACTCAGGAGAGTTGTTCAGCTCCGAGGCAATTCCTTTTTTTCGAAATTGAAGCTTGTTTTCCTGACCTTTAATTAGTCGCCTGATGTTTTTGTGATGTGTAAGGGGCACAAAGACCGCTACTGCCAGAGAGAATATGATCTCTGCAATAAGATCACTTTGCAAAATAAATATTACTGCTATTGGAAAAGTAATGGCTGCGGTTATTGAGCCTAGCGACACGTACCTTGTGGGTAAAAAAGCCAGCAGAAATACCGCCAGGCAAATAAGCACGGCCTGGGGAAAGAGAGCAATAACGATACCCACAAGGGTGGCAATACCTTTTCCACCTCTGAACCCGGCAAACAACGGAAATACATGTCCCAGCAAGGCCATTGATCCCAGTATTAATTGATAAATAACCACATTATTGGCAGAAGTAAAAGATGCTTCAGGGAAAAACCGGCTCAGGTAAACAGCGGTAAATCCTTTGAGTGCATCTAGTATAAGAATAAGTGCTCCGGCACGGTTACCAAATACCCTTAAGGCATTGGTAGCACCGGCATTTCCACTGCCGTGTTCGCGTAAATCAGTGTTATAAAATATTTTTCCAAACCATACCGATGTGGGTATTGACCCCAGCAAATATGCCCCTAATAGTGCCAGTACTTTAGTGATTTCCCAGTTCATGTTTTTGATTTTGGTTCAAATGATTTTTAAAGCTACAAATTTAATCGTTTAAAATTCTCATGTTTCTGACAAAATCAAAAGGCCGGCGTTCGGACGCCAGAATATATGTGAAGGGTCGCTCTCCGCGATCAATATCCATTCTTCTGCGGCGTGGTTTCACACTTCTGACCATGTCGTTATAATCGGGTTTTGATGAAATGGTTTGCAAAACATTATTGGTGTAAATATAATAATAGAAATCAAGGCCAACACCTTCGGCCGCAAACCCTGAAGGAATCAGCACCATGGTAAAGATATCTTCAGCTGAACGTGTTTTTTTCAGTTCAATAAAACCGTCGATATATAAATTTATAGGGAAACGTTCCATATTTCCTACCCCAAGCGGGGCAGTAGTATGGAATGACTGCGATTTGTCATTCCACTTCATTTTCAGGTCGGCAAAGAAGAAGTTATGATTAAGCTCTGGAGGAAATCTTCTGAAATATCCCAGATTAACGTGTTCATCAATCAATGTTCTTGCAGTAGGTCCATCTGTCCTTTTATGCAGGAAACTGCTGTATTTGAACCTGTTCAGATTTATATCAACAATGGGTTCTTGTTTATTTCGTATATTTTCTTCTACCATGCCAAAAGCGCTGTTCAGGAAGAAGAAGTCGATACCCATTATTATATCAAGTGTGGTTTCATTGGTTTTGATATCGGTGGTTACTTTGCCGTAGGTTGTAAGCTTAAACTGGCCCATATCTTCCAGAAGGGTAAGATCGCCATGGCCTTCAATAATACAGGTATTGGGATCTAATCTAATGATATCGTCGGGCAGTTGCTGGTTACGATGTTTTTCGAGCGATGTTACCTGGTATTGCTTCAGGCCCGGTTCCCAGGCAAGATATCCTGTTGCAGAAACAATCTCCATATCGGAATAATGTTTTCTGCGGGTAAACAAGCCCGGATAGATTTTCAATGAATCGCCGGAAAGCATTATGCCGGTTAAAATGCTGCCGTTGGCATCGTTTTTCAGTTCTTCTTCCAGGGGTATATATACACTATCGGGTTTTATCACAGCATTGAATCTTACACTATTGGGCTGATACCCGGGGCAGTCGGCAAATATTCGCGCTGCTCCGTCATATTCGAAAAACTCTTTTTCAGCTTTCAGTTCAATTTTTCCATTAAAACCAAACTCCGGACTAATGGTAAACTCCTTTTCTCGGGCTACTTCAGCAGTGGCCCGGGTTGATCCCGTTTGCAGGTCAACCCTGATAAAATCAAAGTATACCGGCTGAACATTGCCCCTTACGTCTGTATAGTCATACATGCCCATAGCGGTATAGCTGTTTTTTGAACCTACAGTTACATCTGCATCATAAAAGCGGTGAAGCAGGGTAGACGTATTGGCCAGTATCATTGCATTTTCAAGTTTATCGAGGGTAGCGTTTTCATTGATCTTCACTTTCCCTTCATAAGGGTAAATGGCAGCATCTGCTATTTTTATGATCTTCACATCATCGGCATGAATAACATTTTCTTCCAGGCTGTAATTAAGATTTCCTGCGTAAAAGGATAATGAATCTCTTGCCGATCGTGTGGAAATAAGTTCTTTACCACTGAAGTCATAATATATCCATTCTTCGGGCTTCATGCCTGATAGAGCTGCAATTTCATCATGATGAATGCTTTTCAATTGCAAATTCCCGCCTTTCATATCCCACATCCAGTCAAATCCATAAGCATCAAACTCACCAATAGCAAAATTGATTTTCGATTGGTTTTCGATGTTTGCAAATAGTGAAACCTGCTCCGTAACATCTACTTTTGCATCAAAGCTGGTTGCTGAAACTGCCAGTCGTTTACCGTCGGCTGTCATCAGTTTTATATCTGAGTTATCTGCAATAAAGTCATCCTTATTAAAGCTGACCTGATCAGAGGCAAGTTCACTACCTGCCAGATTAATCTTTCCAATACCATCAAGGCCATCATGTGAAACATTTAGTGTTCCTTCCATCGTTACAAGGCCATCGAACATTTCAAACGGGCGGGTGGTATTTTGAACTGACATGATCTCTTCATTCGGCAGGAATAGCATATCTACATCCATTGCTTTAACTGGCGGATATTCAACAGGACCATCCAGTTCTGCCAGGTTGAAAGCATTTATCTTGCCCCTGGCCGAGTCGGGGTACATGAACATGGTTTCGGCATCAACTGTTGCGTTTAAAAACTCCAGTCGACCGTCGGCCCGTAAACCTTCATTACTCATTCGTATGGGCCCCTTGTATATTGCTTTGTCACCCCAAACGGGATATCCCTCTTCGGGGGTTTCTGTGCTGAACCCCAGCGAATAATCTTCCTGCACGGTAACGTAATCGTAAAAATCAGGGAAAACTCCGGTTGATATGAATACTCCATCAAAGGCTATATTATCGGTAGTAGCATTGTCAAGACTATCGATGGTGAAAGGAATGAGTTTCAGATATACCTGTTCGCGGTTGTAGGCTCCTTCCTGCACCGATTCGCGGTCGTAAAACATGTAGGATTCGTTGTTTGAGTTGAATATAGGATAGCGCGGATAAGGCAGCTGACCCGATTTGTTTCGTGGATGGTCAACCAGCAATTCACCGTTGATACCTTCCAATACAGTTTGAACGCGGTGGTAAGAGTAACGACCTTGGCTGTCAGGGGTGTGCGATCTTACCCTGAAACTCATAGAATCCGTATTTACCAGGTCGATCTTAAACATATCATAATCAAAAAAGAACTCTTTACCATAAAAATCAAAAAGCCCTGATTCAATTCGACCGTGAAAATAAATGTCGCGGTTTTTCTTTAGAATAAGCTCCTTCTCATGGGGGTATATAACCACATTTTTTTCCCTGCTAAGGGGTATTCTGTCAACCCCGTAAAGGTGCAGATCGAAATTATTCATATTTAGACGACCATTCACCCGGGATTCAGAGTTTATCTGCATCACATCAAAATCACTGCGACCTGTATAGGATGTTAAATAATGATACAATCTGTCATAGAGCGTTACCGTTTGATTATCTGAATCGTATGAAAGAAACCCGTAAAAAGAAAAAGATAGCACCTGGGCAATAACGCTACCCATATCCTGCCGCAGATATTGTGCATATTCATTTACCGGAAATGTCCTTGAGTTATATTCACGGGCAAAGTTCCGAAGTTTTATAAGTGGATGCAAACCTGAAATACCCTGCATGCGCATATAACGTAATTCAGAAAAGAAATTTTGTGATTCAAATACTGCAGTTCCGGTTTCACTCAATCCCCTTATCATTCTCAGCTCCATGTCGTAGGTATCAATATTCCAGTAAATGGCTTCGCAATACATATCTACTTTATGGAAACTATTGGAAAAGGGTGCTCTGGAAGTTCCTTTTTCGTCTCTTTGAATGGAAAATTCCCGATTGGGATGCAAATACCGCATGCTTGCAGCAGGATGATAAATAGAATCACCTGACAGGTAGATGCTAATTTCAGATTGATCAGTAATGATCCTGTCGGGACGAATGGAAAAAGCACGGCTCCGTGCTGTAATAAACAGAGAATCAGACCGATAAAACTTAATGGTGGCATCTGCTTTATCTGTGCCCGAACCAATTACTCTTTGCCCCATCATGGTGAAACCACCCCTGAAATCGATACCCGGGAAAAGATCATCTATTTCGTGAAAGGCCTGATAAGACTGGAATCTGGGATAGTTGGCTTCTTCGGGCTTTACATCGGCAAGTATCCTTTCAGATAGTTTACCATGCAAAGGTTCATCAAAGAAGTGACGGTTGAAAAAGGTAACCGAATCAACTTCAAAACGCGCAACAGACAGGTTTAATGAATAGTTGCCAAGGATTGCATACACTTCATCGGGTTCAAGATTTACCCTTTCCCATGTAATCTTGCCCTCTTTTCCCGAAAAACTTTCTGCAAAAAAGTCTGCCCGCCCGGAGGTGTTGTAAATAACAGTACTATCGCCCTGGGCGTAGCAAACAAGGTCATTTTCACTAAAGGTGATCCATGCTTTGCCTTCTTCATAGCTGAAAATATAATCATCATTTCGCAAATGCCAGCTTATAGATGCTGATGATGATATTATGTTTCTATCAAAGAGTTCATAGGTTTTTTGCCAGTATTGGATAAGGCGATGCTGCGTTGCTGAAGTCAATAAAGGTGTGAAGCTTTTATGCCATGCATCAAAGCTCTCGTTACCATGGGGTAAATGGTATAATTTTACGATACTTTCGAGGTAGGTGAAGTAGTCGGGCCATGCATTCAGGCGCAATCCGCGCATTAATACAAATGTATTTTGTATAGTAGCTTTCTTTTGCTCATTGAAAAAGTCATCAGTGTAAATAGCAGCAAAGGTATCCAGCACCCACTGAGCCTTTTCTGATTGTTGCCTGTCAACTTCAATAAGTAAATCCTGCAATTGCAAAAGAAACTCATCATCATCCTGTGGGAAACCCGGCTGATCCTGCCCAAAGGTTATTGTGTTGAAAATAAAAAGGAGAGTGAAATAAAGTAAAAGTCTTTTCAGCATATATGGTTTTGTAGGTTTCTGATATCAGATATCGTAAAGGGTTTATGTAATTCCCTTTAAAATACCCGGATTTATTTTAGTGTAAATAACTCACAAACTCACAGATATCTCTCCGCAATTATTTATTATATTTTTACCAGTTTTACAGCCACCCATTCTTTGTTTTGTTTGTACTCCACTTCTTTGATGCTGTGTTTTTCTGCCTTTTGAATAATATCCTGCATGTCATCAGCAAAAAAACCACTGATATATAATTCACCTTTTGGGTTGAGCACTGAAGCATATACTTCAATATCCTCCATTAAAACGTTTTTGGTAATATTTGCGAGTATGATATCGTAATTTTCTTTGCCAAGCAGCGAAACATCGCCAAGCAGAACACTGATGTCAGGGGTATCGTTTCTCTTTACATTCTCCAGGGTATTTTCCCAGGCAAAAGGGTAATTATCAATCGCCACAACCGGCCCGGCACCCATCTTTGATGCCAGTATGGCCAGTATTCCTGTGCCACAACCCATATCCAGAACATGCTTTCCTTTGAAGTCGGTTTCAAGCATCCATTCTACCATCAGGCTTGTTGTTTCGTGGTGCCCGGTGCCGAATGACATTTTGGGTTCAATGATAACTTCCCACGGATAGTCAGGTTTAGGTTTATGAAACGGAGCTCTGATGTAACACTTTTGTTTTACATCTACCGGTTCAAAATTACTTTCCCAAACCTGGTTCCAGTTCTGGTTATCAATTTTTTTTACGGTAAAACTGAATTTTGCCCCATCTGCATTCATTTCCGGAATAGTGATGGAACTAAGTTTTTTCTCATCAAATGCATCAGATTGGATATAGGCTTTGAAACCCTTGAGGTTTTCCTCAAAGCTTTCAAAGCCTATTTCTGCCATTTCAGTAATGAGCAGGTCTGCCCATGGCTGGACAGGTTCAACCACAGCGGTAACTTCCACGTAGTCCATTGTGCTCATGTATTAAAAGGATTTTATAATGGTACAAAAATCGTCTGCTTTAAGCGAAGCACCGCCAATAAGACCGCCATCCACATCTTCTTTGGCGAAAAGTTCAGCAGCATTTTTGGCATTACAACTACCGCCATACAGGATGGTGGTATTATCGGCTGCTGTTGCTTTGTATTTTTCACCAATGATCTTTCTTATATAGGCGTGCATTTCCTGTGCCTGCTCAGGGCTTGCAGTAACCCCTGTGCCAATGGCCCAAACAGGTTCGTAAGCAATAACTACTTTGGCAAACTCATCTTCACTCAGCCAGAAAAGACCTTTTTCAAGTTGTTCCTTTACCACGTCAAAATGCTTTTCGGCATTTCTTTCGTCAAGTACTTCACCGCAGCAAAATACCGGTCTGAGACCATGCTTCAGAGCAATTTCCGTTTTTTTGGCCAGCACCTGATCGGTTTCGCCAAAATAAGATCTTCTTTCCGAATGACCTACAAGCACATTTTCAGCACCCGTAGATTTGATCATGGCTGCAGAAGTTTCACCTGTAAAAGCACCTTTTTCTTCAGTATGGCAGTTTTGTGCTCCTGCGCCCAATCCTTGCACCCCGGTTACAGTTTCTGCAACTGCCGTGAGATGAATAAAAGGAGTGAACATCAATACCTCGGGCTTGCCGGGAAGATTATCCAAAGGATTATTTTTTACAAAGTTTTTGATTTCAGAAGAAAGCTTTATTCCTTCTTTAAGTGTAAGATTCATTTTCCAGTTTCCGGCTACAATCTTTTTTCTCATTTTTGTCTGAATTTTTGATTTGATATTAGGTTTGAAATGATTTGTAATGGCAAAAGTAGTAAATCTGCCACGGTAAAAGCTAAGTAAAAATATGGAATTTTGATATGTGGTAACTGTAGTTTTCTATTGGAGCCTGATCCTTGGATCGAGCAATCCATAAGAAATATCTACAAGGATGTTAATGATTACCAGCATTACCGATATCAGCAATACCGCTCCCATAATAAGCGGGAAGTCGTAGGTTTCAAGCGATTCAACAATTACTACCCCGATTCCTTTCCAGTCGAATACATATTCAACAAAAACAGCACCCGCCATGAGTGATGCAAACCAGCCCGATATGGCAGTAATAACAGGATTCATGGCGTTTTTTAGTGCGTGTCTTGTTATTACCCTGTAAAAGCTGAGCCCTTTGGCTTTTGCAGTGCGTATGTAATCCTGCGAAAGAACATTGATGAGTGAACTCCGGGTAAGTTCGGCCACAATGGCGAGAGGCCTTATGCCCAAGGTTAATGCCGGTAAGATCAGATTTTTCCACTGGATGTATTCACCCCGCCCGTAATCATCCACTGCCATCAGGCTACCCGTCATGTTAAGTCCGGTATAATCGGCCAGTACAAAAGCAAACAGCCATGCTATGATGATGGCAGCAAAAAAGGAGGGAAGCGACATGCCCGAAACCGAGAATACAAGAATAAATTTGCTTATAAATGAATTGTTACGGATGGCTGAGAAAATTCCCAGTAAAACACCCAGCAACATGGCAAAACTTATGGAAACAAAGGCAAGTAACAGAGTATTCGGAAAAGCAACGGCGAGTACTTCAGTAACCGTTCGGTTGCTTTGATAGGAGCGCCCCATGTATGGTACCTTTACCACAAGACCCATACCGCCGACACTCAGAATTTTGGTATAATTGTATTTGCTTTCATCAAGGTAGAAGAAACTCTGCTCGTTATCGGTTTTATGCAGTGAAACCGGGGAAAGATCATTCACGTAATTCAGAAAACGAATATGTACAGGTCTGTCGAGCCCAAGCTCTGTGCGGATGGCTTCTACTGATGAAATATCAGCCCTTTGGCCCAGCATCATCCGGGCCGGATCGCCTGGCAGAATGGTAAACAGGAAAAACACTACTGTGATAACCCCAAGCATCACAAGCAATCCGTATCCGGTTCGTTTTCCTAAGAATTTAAGCACAATTCGTAAATTTATTGATCATCTTTTTCCCGGCCTTCGAGCTCAAGTTTTATTAAAGCAAAAACAGCATAATTGATAATATCGTAATAGTTGGCATCTATGCCTTCCGAAATCCGGGTAAGTCCTTTATTGTCTTCGATTTGTTTTATGCGAAGCAGTTTCATTAAAATGATATCTGCCAGGCTTGAAATGCGCATTTCGCGCCAGGCTTCACTATAATCGTGATTTTTGTCGAGCATAAGGCTTTTGGCCTTTTCATAGTAATGATTGTACTTTTCGGTGGCTTTCTCAAGATCCATATCGGGTTGGTCGGCATGTCCGAGATCCAGTTGTATAAGGCCCATTACCGAATAATTTACAATACCGACAAACTCGGGTTTGATCCCTTCATCAATTTTTTGTGTACCTTTGCCCTGAATGGAGCGAATACGCTGGGCTTTGATAAAGATCTGATCGGTGAGGGAGGAACTGCGCAATATACGCCATGCACTCCCGTAATCCTGCATCTTTTTTGTGAAAATATCCAGACAGATCTGCCTGATCTGCTCAAATTGCTCATTGGTTTTCGCTTCCATCCTGATTTTAAAAATTTTGTGGATTTTACTTTTTCCTGAAAAATACAATGTTGAAAGATACATTTTTTACACCAAAAACCACTCTCAATTGCAAGGGCAAAATTATAAATTTATCCACACCCATTGTCATGGGAGTGATCAATATTGGTCCTGATTCTTTTTATGATGGTGGAAAATACCGCAATAAGCTTGATTATATTGACCGTACCGATGAATTGCTGGGACAGGGTGCAGTAATCCTTGATGTGGGTGCTGCCAGCAGCCGGCCGGGAGCACAGCTTATTGATCCAAAGTTGGAAATGAAAAGGCTGTTGCCTGCTCTTGATGCTATTACAGGAAAATTTCCCGATGCGATAATTTCGGTTGATACCTATAATTCAGAAGTGGCCGAAGCTGCTGTTCATGCCGGGGCACATATTATTAACGATATATCGGGCGGAGAAATAGATCCCCGAATGTTTGAAACTGTTGCCCGGCTCAATGTTCCCTATATCATGATGCACATGAAAGGTACTCCTGAGAATATGCAGGATAATCCGGTATATCAGGATATCGTTAAGGAAATTTTGTTCTGGTTCGCCAAAAAAACCGATCAATTGCGGCAATTGGGTGTTCATGACATCATTCTGGACCCGGGATTTGGCTTTGGAAAAAACCTTGAAGATAGTTACCGCCTTCTGAACGGATTGGATTATTTCCGTATTTTTGATTTGCCGCTTATGATAGGTTTTTCGCGTAAGTCAATGATAAATAAAGTGCTGGGTACTTCTCCTGAAAAGGCACTTAACGGAACTACTGTACTTAATACCATAGCTTTACAGAAAGGTGCCAAAATACTCAGAGTACACGATGCCCGTGAAGCAGTGGAAGCAATAAAGATTGTTGAAAAGTTTAAAGAATGTAATCCGGATAGATTTTCTTATTAACCGGCAAATTATATTTCTATCTTTGCGAATGAAAAGTTTTCTGGTTTAACCCTGATATTTTTTCTCAAATGATAATCTCCGGTCTTCCGGCTTTTATTCAAATACGTTTTCTCGACATCATCGATATATTCCTGGTGGCGGTTCTCATTTACTATTTGTACAAAATAATACGTGGCACCGGCGCATTGAATATCTTTCTGGGAATCATTTCCATTTATATAATATGGTGGCTGGTGCGGTTATTTGAAATGGAACTTCTTACCGAAATTCTCGGGCAGTTCATCAGTGTAGGGGTACTGGCACTCATTGTAGTTTTTCAACCCGAGATCAGAAAGTTTCTCATTCTGCTTGGTACAAGAAGTTTTCTGGGGAAAAAGACAAGAAATTTCCTGGGTCGTTTCTGGCAAACTGGTGAAGAAACAAGATTAAATATAAATGATATTGTTACTGCCTGTGAGCAACTTGCAGCAACCCATACCGGCGCCCTTATTGTAATTACCAGGGAGAACGACCTTGATTTTTTCGTAGAAACGGGTCAGATGATGGATGCCATTATCTCAAGGCAACTGCTTGAAAATATTTTTTATAAAAACAGCCCATTGCATGATGGTGCAATCATTCTTACCAATAACCGCATACGTGCAGCACGATGTGTGCTTCCGGTATCAGAAAGTACGATGTTTCCGGCTTATCTTGGGTTACGTCACCGGGCAGCAGTTGGAATTACCGAGCAGTCAGATGCTATTGCCATTGTGGTAAGCGAGCAAACAGGACGAATCTCATGGGTCAGGGATGGTAAACTGAAAAGAAATATCAAACCTGTTGAACTAAAAGAGATGCTTGTAAAAGAATTCTCTGGCGATTATGAGAAATAATCTAATCAAAAATTAAAAGTATAAATTCTGTTTACTATGATCTTATTGGCTGATAGTGGAAGTACCAAAACTGACTGGTTGCTTCTTAAGGAGGGTAAAGAACACCTCAGATTTCAAACCATGGGCTTTAACCCGTATTTTGTTGACACGAGCCTGGTGTATGATACACTTAAGAAGGAATTTACCGAGAAGTTTGACCATTCGCGGGTAAAAGAAGTTCATTTTTATGGTGCAGGTTGCAGTTCTGAGTCAAAACAGGCAGTAATCAACAATGCCCTGAAACAGCTTTTCCCTTCTGCCGAAACCACTGTAGATCATGACCTGCTGGGTGCTGCGCGTGCACTTCACGGTCGTAACCGGGGTATTGCAGGTATATTGGGTACCGGATCAAATGCATGTCTTTACGATGGGAATGATGTTGTGGAAACCATTTTTTCAGTAGGTTATATGTTTGGTGATGAAGGAAGCGGTGCAACACTGGGCAGAATCTTTCTGTCATTATATCTGAAAAATAAAGTTCCCGCAGAAATTGCAGAAGAATTCAGGAAAAACTACACATACACTCCTGAGGACATTCTTACCAATGTGTATAAAAAACCCAACCCCAATACTTTCCTGGCCAAATTTGCCAAATTCCTGAAACAACAGATTCATCATCCTTTTATTGAAGACATTGTGGTTAACTCTTTTGATGATTATTTTCGCGAGCAGGTAAGTAACTACACCGGGTATAAGGAAGTACCTTTTTCCTGTGTAGGTTCAGTGGGTTTCAATTTCAGAGATCAGTTGCAAAAAGCCGCTGACCGTCACGGGATTACCTTGGGAAGAACGTTGGTATTGCCCATGGAAGGATTGGTGGAATTTCACCTGGACAAATAAAACTGTTTGCAGGAGATTAATCTGTTCGTATACTTTTCAAAAGAGGCTGTTTCAATCAGTCTCTTCTTTGTTTATGTAAGTCAAAATTGCATTTTCTTCATGGGGAAGAAACCAAACGGCATCATCGTATCGTTTGAACCAGGTAAGTTGCCTTTTGGCATATCTGCGGGTGTTTGTTTTTATTTTCTCCAGTGCAGTTGAAAGATCATAGTCATTACGCATCCATGAAAAAAGTTCTTTATACCCTACAGTATTCAGGGCGTTAAGATGCCTGTAAGAGAAGAAACGGATAGCCTCTTCTATAAGCCCCGATTTAACCATTTGATTGGTGCGCAGGTTAATGCGTTCAAAAAGTTCTTTCCTGGGGCGATTGAGAATGATCTTTTTTATTTTGAAGTCTCTTTCTGCCTGGGTTTTTTGTCTCATTTGAGAATACTTTTGACCTGTGGCAAAAAATACTTCCAGTCCGCGCATCATTCGATTGGGGTTGGCAATGTCCACTTCAGCATAAAACTCAGGATCATAATTTTTTAAGAGTATTCTTAATCCTTTCAATCCTTCTTTTCTGTATATTTCTTTCACCTTCGCCCTGATCTGATGATCGGCATCGGGAATATCATCTATGCCATGGCAAAGGGTATCAATGTAAAGGCCTGAGCCACCCGTTAGAATAGCGTAGTTTGATTTCCTGAAAATTTCACACAATACATCCAACGCCTGCTTTTCAAAAATGCTGGCATTATAATAATCAAAAATAGAAAGATGTCCGGCAAAATGATGTTTTACCCTTTTTTGGTCTTCGGGAGTAGGTGCTGCTGTGCCAATATAAAGTTCCCTGTAAAACTGGCGTGCATCAGCAGAAATAATTTCAGTTTGAAGTTTTTCGGCAAGATGAATACTGGTTTCTGTTTTACCAACGGCGGTAGGCCCGGTAACAACAACCAGTGTTTTATCTTTATTGCTTTTCTTCATCAGTATCCTGGCTGCCGTCTACTGCATTGTTATAAAAGCTGCTATCATCAAGCTCGTCCAGGTCTTCTTCTCCGAAAATGCCTTCGGCCTCTGAAGATAGGTCTGTTTCAACTGAATCACTATCGGCTTCTTCATCCGGACTCAGATCATCTTCATCGTCAATACCGGGCAAAGGTCTGGGTTTACGGCTTATCTCTACCGGAACAGGGCCTATTGATTTTTCTATCCGGGGGTAAGTATCTTCTTTTGCACCGTTTACGATCTTTAAAAGTTCTATATAAAATGTCCATTCCTTGGTTAAATCATAAATGAATAGGAATTTCTGGTGCGGATCATCAATAAACTCATTTAGGCGGCATTTATCCATTTCCAGCCTTCTCTCTTCCATGGTTCCTCCATCATCGCTTGTGTTGTCCTGCGATTGCACCTTACCGGGCTGACTGATCTCTTTTTTCTTTCTGAAACGGTGATCGGCCAGGAAAAAGGATGAGGGAAGAGTTTTATCCAGTGATAAATTTTCCGTTATTATATTGTAGAAATCAAGAAATGTTTGATCTACTCCAAGTTCTATATCCCTGGAGAATCCATCCTGTTCTTCAAAATTCATTCTAAACCGGTATGCAAACATAAAAAGACTTTATTGCTGGGTTTTCTTTTTCTTTGATTAATTGAAACAAAATTAATGATTAATTATTGACAATTTTAGGAGTAAGGCCAAGTTTTTTACCTTGACTTAGCATAAAATCAAAAGCAGCATTTCTTTCATTGGGAATTTCACCGTCAAGGATGGCTTCTCTTATGGAAGTTTTTATTATTCCTACTTCTTTGCAGGGCTTTAATCCGAAGGTTTCCATTATATCATTACCCGATATGGGGGGCTGCCAGTTACGCAATCTGTCTTTTTCTTCTATTTCCTTGAGCTTCTGTCTTACCAGTTCAAAATTTTTCAGGTAGCGTTTTACTTTATTCTCGTTTGCACTGGTAATATCAGCTTCGCAAAGTGTCATCAGATCATCAATATCGTCGCCGGCTTCAAAAAGTAACCGGCGAACAGCTGAATCAGTAACAACATTCTGACTAAGCACGATGGGTCGCAGATGCAGAAGAACCAGTTTCTGAACATATTTCATTTTATCGGTAAGGGGAAGACGAAGTCTTTTAAAAAGTCCGGGAATCATTTTTGCTCCCAAAAACTCATGCCCGTGAAAGGTCCAACCTGTTTGGGGTTCAAATTGCCTGGTAAGTGGTTTGGCGATGTCGTGCAGCAAAGCTGCCCAGCGCAACCACAGGTTATCCGTCTCCAGACAAAGGTTGTCGAGCACCTGTATGGTATGGAAAAAATTATCCTTATGTGCTTTTCCCTCTTTAACTTCAACCCCATGCAGTGCATCCAATTCGGGAAAAAACTCTTTGAGTAACCCTGAAGCTCTCAGCATTTTAAGACCTTTGGATGGCGCAGGAGTCATCAAAATCTTATTGAATTCATCCATGATGCGCTCAATAGAAACGATTTTAATACGCTGCGAATTTTTTTTTATAGACTCAAATGATTCACCCTCAATATTGAAATTCAGTTGCGTAGCGAATCTGATGGCACGCATCATACGCAAAGGATCATCGGAATAGGTTATATCGGCATCAAGGGGGGTGCGGATAACTTTATCGGAAAGATCCTGCCTGCCATTGTACATGTCCACAAGTTCGCCAAAGCTGGCTTTATTCAGGCTTATGGCCATGGAATTTATGGTGAAATCGCGACGGCTGATGTCATCTTCAAGTGTGCCGTCTTCAACAATAGGTTTTCTCGAGTTTGCTCTGTATGATTCTTTCCTGGCACCTACAAATTCAATTTCCCAGTCATTGATGCGCAACATGGCAGTGCCGAAGTTTTTAAAAATTTTTAGCTTAGGTTTACGAGGTATACGATCGGCAATCATCTGAGCGAGCTCAATACCGCTTCCCACCACAACAATATCGATATCTTTTGATTTTCTGCCAAGAAGCAGATCACGCACCCATCCACCAACAACATAAGCCGACACATTCAATACTTCTGCAGCATCTGCTACCTGGGAGAAAACGGGATGCGATAATTTTTTTGCAAACAATTTCAACAGTTTTAATTCCTCAATATTTGTATTTGTCCGTCGTGATTAACCCTTACAATGGTTGAAGGTTTAGTTGTATTCACACGTTGCTGATTTGTGGTGCAAATGTAATCAACTGCTTCCTTGATTTTATAACTGATTGAATTGAAGGAAACCGGGTTGGGTTCTCCACTGATATTTGCAGAAGTGGATGTGATGGGTTTCCCAAACATTTTTATGAGTTTAAGACAAAACTCATCTCCGGGAATTCTTATGGCAATGGAGCCATCGTCATGTATCAGGTTTTTAGGGAGTTTTTTTGCATTGCTATAAATTATGGTAATCGGATCCTTATAACTTTCTGCCAGTTCATGGGCTATTTCAGGAACATCTTTTACATATTCGTTTATCATCTCCATACTATCAGCAAGTATGATTAATGATTTCTGTGGTTTGCGGAATTTTATTTTGCAAACTCTGTCAATGGCTCGGGGGTTGGTAGCATCGCAACCAATGCCCCAAATGGTATCGGTGGAATACAATATAGAACCACCTTTTTGCAGAACTTCTGTTGCTTTTTTTAAATCGTCTTGCATAAAACAGTAAAGAAATAACTAAGTAACGTAAAATAGGGTTAAAAATCAATTGTAAATTTTATACTGCCACATTATATTGCCGCAGGGCATCATTAAGACTTGTTTTCCGATCGGTACTTTCCTTTCGTTTCCCAATGATAAGGGCACAGGGTACATGGTATATGCCTGCAGCAAAATTTTTAGGAATTGTACCTGGTATTACTACTGATCTTTCAGGCACCGTTCCAATATATTCAACCGGTTTGGGGCCGCTGACATCAATGATCTTCGTTGAACCGGTAATTACCACATTGGCACCCAGTACAGCTTCTTTTTCAATTCTTACGCCTTCAACTACAATACATCTTGAACCTACAAAACAGTTGTCTTCAATAATTACAGGCGCCGCCTGAAGGGGCTCTAGCACACCACCAATACCCACACCGCCGCTGAGGTGCACATTTTTCCCGATTTGTGCACAGCTGCCCACGGTAGCCCAGGTATCAACCATGGTGCCACTGTCAACATAAGCACCGATATTCACATATGACGGCATCATTATTACATCTTTGGCCACATATGCCCCATGGCGTGCAATGGCATGGGGAACCACCCTTACACCCAGTTTTGCATAATTTCTTTTCAGTGGTATTTTATCATGAAATTCAAAAGGTCCGATTTCAATGGTTTCCATCCTTCGGGTAGGAAAATAAAGTACAACAGCTTTTTTAACCCACTCATTTACTTTCCATACTTCGTCTTCTTTTTCGGCAACACGTATTTTACCCTGGTCGAGGTAATCTATTACACTCTCAATATACTCAACATACTTTTTGTTATTTAGCAGTTCACGGTTTTTCCATGCTTCTTCGATATATGTTTTTAATTTCTCCATTATTGTTTTGACAATTTTCTTTGTTTAGTTGAATAGAGTTTCCACCACGGAACAAATTGATCTTCATGATGTTCCCAATGATAGCCGAAGAAATAACAACTAATCAGGGCCCATAAATGATTTTTTTTGAGAGTACGTGCCCTGTGTGGCATCATGTATTCTAAATGAGGTTTTCGATGGGGCCGATAAACTCCGAAATAAAATAACTGAATTGTACCCAAAATGGCGGGCAACGCCCAGTATATAATTACTTTTAACTCCCCAAGACCAAGTAAATGGATAAAAACGTTGTAGACAACAGCCATAATAACCAGTTGCATAATGGTTACATATCTCCACATAAAAATAGCCCACCAGACAAAGAAATTTTGTGAACGCACATAAAAGTCAGGATCCTTTTCAGTGGCAGGGGCCATATGATGGCGCCCGTGGTTTTTGCGCAATTTCTTATACGACATTCCTGCAAACAGCAATGTAGCTATGGTTCCAATTATTTTATTTACGGTTTTATTTTTTGAAACATTACCGTGCATGGCATCATGCCCGGTTATAAATAAACCTGTATACAGCCATCCCTGCAAAAGGACGTGGAAATACATCCAGGGATTAGTCGCATTAAATTCAACGAAAACCAGCATGTAAGTCAGGTGCAGAGCCCATAACAATATTACGCTAATACCAATAAAAACACCCATTTTCAAAAAGATTTAAGTGGAAAATATTTTACAGGGGAAAGCAGCATCCTTTTTTTCATTTCTCAACGCAACCATTTTCTTTCACCAAGGATTCAAAATTAGCGAATATTCTCCGATATTGCAAAAAGAAGATACCTGCCTGCAAAATACATTGAATTATGT
>JBHEOF010000047.1:0-23450 GCA_046261715.1 Bacteroidales bacterium | reverse complement strand
GCTATGTCTTGTATCTGCGATTTCAATCGGTTGGTTATTTCTATTCCTTTTATTTTACCTGCATCAGTGATACCTATATAAATTATTCCACCTGAGGCATTTGCAAAAGCAACCAATTCTTTCTGAAAGTTTTTATCCAAAGATTCTTTGAATTCAACAAACTGCCCCTCGCCTAATTCAATTATACTTTCAATATTCATAGCGTTTTTCGTTCGCATTTTGGATTTAGCATTCAGTGTATGTCGAATATATAGTTGCTTTTGTTGTAAGTTGCTTCTTGAATATAGGTTGAGTTTGAAAAGTGCTCTTTCGAATCCTTATCAACGCTTTAATTCCTGCTCTTTAAAAACATTATTTATGTGCAGACTTATATTCTGTTTTGTTGCATTGAATAGTTCGGTCATTTGTGCCTGGGTGAGCCAAACCGTATCCTCATTTATTATTACTTCGAGTTGTAAATCAAGCTGATTGTCAGTTTGATAGATAACAATTTCACCTGTTGTCAGAAAGTTTGTCATTGGGTATTGATGGGTTACTGCTGAGCTCGGGTTTGGCTCGGTTTTGTTTTATGAATTCTTGTTGTTTGATTGAACGCAGATGACGCTGATGCTTTGCAGCGCGGATTTTCACTGATTTATCACTGCAGAGACGCTGGGGCGCAAAGTTCGCGGAGTGTTTTTTCTTGTTTCGTGCTTCGATATTAGTGCTTCGGATTTTCAGTTATTTACATTCCCGAATCGCCTTCGGTTCCACGGTTCCATTCTCCGTTCTCCGGTTTTGCTTAAGGTTGAGTTTTTACCTTTTTACTTGCATTTAAAAGAGAAATACCGATAATTTCTTCTTTTTCATATCTGATAATAATGTCATCGTCAGTCATTTCGGAGTTATCAGCATGATTGGGCTTTTTAAAATGGACATAGAGCACATCGGCTTCTTTATCATAGTCTGTCCAAATTCTGCCATGTTTGATAAACCAGGGCAGTAAATTCTTTATTTGGTTTATTTCTGTAGTTTCCATATAATTTCTTTTTTGTTCAGATATTCGATTTTGTTAGTAAGAAAAGCTGTTATTACAAAGCCATCTTTATCTGAAACTTCTTTATAAACAACAACGATAAAAAAGGGTTTTTCGTTGTATATGATTTGTTTTGTTGCAATATTTTCACTTTCACTCCCTTTGTAAATGATGTTTGGATTTTCAATTGTTTCAAGAATGGAATCATAGTAGGGAGCAATCTCAGGATGCCCGGTTGAAACATGCAACCATCTTTCCATTGTCATTCGTATGGGGATCTTATTTTTTGAAATAGCAATATCCAAAATTAAGGAAGTTTAATTGTTTTTTGATTTTTCACCGCTGAGCCGCCAAGACGCGGGGGTTCTCTGAGTATCTTTTTTTTCGTTTCGTGCTTCGAAATTAGTGCTTCGGATTTTCAGTTTTTTACATCCCGAATCGCCTTCAGCTCTCGGGACTTCGTTCTATCGCTCTCAGCCCCCTGGCCCCCTTAAAAGGGGGAATAGGCCGGCATCGACTTCTGACTTCGGTCTTCCGTCTCCGGTCTTCCATCTCTCAATATCTCCCGCGCACTCTGCGCTCTCTGCGGCTCCGCGGTGTATTGCGTTCTCCGCGGCTCCGCGGTTCCGTTCTCCGTTTCAGTTTTCCAGTCGTTTCATAATATCCACTGGGTTTATGTTAATGTGTGAAAAGGCAAACCAATTTTTCCCAAGGTCTTTCAGGGATGCTCCGATGTGATATACCCTTTGCTGGTCGATAACCATAAACCTGTCGTGAGCTTTTTTGAATTCTAATATTTCTACAGGTTCATACTGTGCATTATGCTTTTCAAGGTCTTGCTTGATATGCCTGGTAATTTGCTGTGTGTAGATAGTTGCTTTAACCCCTTTTTTTCTTTTGGATAGAAGGAGCAAAACCGATTCATCAATGTAATTATCAATAAGAACGATGGTTTTTGAAGCAGATTTTACAAGGTCTGAAACGAAAGTGTATGCATCGAATATCTGACCATCGAAAAAGATTCCCTGGTTGGGGGGCAGGTTTGTAATCAGAAGATCAAATTTCTGTTCATGTTCAATAAGCTTTTTCTCAATTCTTTCCACTCTGTAACTTATGGCATGTCCTTTCAGTAAATAATCGCGTAGAACATTTGTTGCCCAAATGCGAAATTGTGTGCCTCGCTGCGATTTGACCCGGTATCCTACGGAAATTATAACATCAAGATTGTAAAATTTTATTTTATATTTTTTCCCATCTGATGCAGTTGTCAAGTATTCCTTGACAACTGAATCCTGTTGAAGTTCTCCTTCTTTGAAAATGTTATTGATATGAAGGCTGATATTTTGTTTTGTTGCTTTAAAGAGATTGACCATCTGTGCTTGTGACAGCCAAACCGTTTCATCTTCAATTCTTACCTCTAGCTGTAGTGTCGGATCTGAATCCTGGAAGATGATTATTTCACCGGTTGTCAGAAAGTTTGTCATTGGATGTTGGAGTTTTTCACAGCTGAGTCGCGAAGCGCGCCGTTCGCAGCTTTCACCGCTGAGCCGCCAAGACGCGGGGGTTCTCTGAGTATCTTTTTTTTCTTTCGTGCTTCGAAATTCGTGCTTCGGATTTTCAGTTTTTTACATTCTCAAATCGCCCCTGGCTCCGCGGTTCAAACCCCATAGTACCCCCTATACCACTCCCCAAACCTCTCAATTCCTTCTTCCACACCTACCTTCGGCTGGTATCCTGTGTGGTTTTGCAGTTCGGATACATCGGCCCAGGTGGCGGCCACATCGCCGGGCTGCATGGGCATCATGTGGCGGATGGCCTTTTTGCCCAGGGCTTTTTCCAGGGCATCGATAAAATCGAGCAGCAGCACGGGGCGCGAGTTGCCGATGTTGAAGATGCGGTAGGGAGCGTAGGATGCGGCCGGGTCGGGATGGCTGTTGTCAAATTCCGGGTTATATGCGGGCGGATTAACCAGACTCCGGGTAATGCCTTCCACGATGTCGGATACGTAGGTGAAGTCGCGCTGCATATCGCCGTTGTTGAAAACTTTTATGGGCTTGTCTTCCATGATTGCCTTGGTGAAGAGGAAGAGGGCCATATCGGGTCGTCCCCAGGGACCGTACACGGTGAAGAACCGGAGTCCGGTAAGCGGTATGTGGAACAGTTGGCTGTAGCTGTGGGCCATCATCTCGTTGGCCTTCTTGGTGGCGGCGTACAGACTGATGGGGTGGTCGGTATGGTGATGCTCCGAGAAGGGCATTTGCGTATTGGCACCGTACACCGAGCTGGTACTGGCGTATACCATGTGTTTTACCGGGTGGTGCCGACAGGCTTCGAGCATGTTAAGGAAGCCTTTGATGTTGCTGTCGATATAGGTATGCGGATTCTCGAGCGAGTAACGCACGCCCGCCTGGGCAGCGAGATGTACCACGTAGTCGAACCGGTGCTCTTCAAAAAGCCGGCTGATGGCTTCGGTATCCTCCAGCTGCAGCTGGTAAAAGGTGTAGTTTTTATGTTTGCTGCTTTGCACGGGCTTGCCGTAGCTGATCTGGTCGCGGGCAATGCCCGTCTGGGCCAGGCGCGCGTACTTCAGGTTTACATCGTAGTAGTCGTTGATGATATCAAGACCCACTACTTCAAAGCCGTCGGCCAGCAGTTTTTGTGCGGTGTGGTAGCCGATGAAGCCGGCGGTACCGGTGATGAGGGTTTTCAATGGGAGGTTATTGGGTTAATGGTTATTAAGTTATTAAGTTTAAACCGCGGAGACGCTAAGGTGCAAAGTTCGCGGAGTTCGCCAGTGGCTTGGTTCGGGGATTCGGATTTTCTGCTATTTTTGGTAAAAAATAATATCTGCAGTTTTGACCTTCTTAAAATCATTATCTGCTGAAACCAAAGGTATATTCATGTATACCGAAGTTGCCAGAATTATAGCATCCGGGAGCTTTAATGAGAAATCTTTTCTTAATTTAATTGTAAGGTCTTTAATTCCTTGTGAAATATCAACTACAAAGCATTCATCAATAAAGCTTCTGACACCTTTAATTTGCAATTCATTCAAGCCTTTGAAGCTTAGTAATTCCAGTTCGGTAATAAATGAAATATATAATTGTTTGTTTTCAAGAAGTGGAACAAGAGTTTCTTCCCCCTTCAGCAAGTACAATACAATGTTTGTATCCAGCAATAAACTATTCCCATTCATTTCTCCAGTTTTTTTGAAGCTCAACGGGATCTTCTTCGATGTTGAGAATTCCAAGATATTTCCGGATATTTTTCTTTATTCTTTTTTTGGTAAGAGCATCGGCTCTTTTATCAAGCAAAGCCCGGATTGTATCCTTTTTTGTCCCTTTTTTTATTACAAGTATCATATGTGCTATTCTTAATGTTTCAGTAAAAAGCCTAATAATACGTCAATTGTTTATGTTTTTAATATTATAAAGATACGGGTTTTTCTTTTTTTAACGCTGAGACGCTAATGCGTAAAGTTATAATTTTATTCTTCGTTCCGTCGTTGGTCTTCAAACTTCCTTCCCACTATGAACTATGTACTATGAACTATATACTGATCCACCACAGCTTCGCCATTTCAGTCCCACATTTGATGGTATTTTGCGGGATGAAAATAACGCTGCAAAAATAACCAAATTTATGGCTTGGTGGTTGGGGGTTTTGCGGAAAGTTATTAAGAAATGGGGACGGAAGACAGGAACCGCAGAGTCGCTGAGTCCGCTGAGTTCGCCGGGGATAAAAGGAGAGCGAAGAACAAAGAATGGACTAATTTTTTTAAACATATAAGGCATATAAGATTTCAGGTCTAAACCTTAATCTCAATCTTAACCTTAATCCCGCATCTTTTCAGTCGCGGGACTTCGCGAAAAGCTCAGCCTCAACAAAATCCGTGCATCTGTGGCGATAACATAATTCCGGGCACGAGCTGTAGTCGTACCCGAAAAATCACCACGTGATTTTCAAAACTGCGTCCCTGCGGCTTTGCGAGAAAATAACTTTCGTGGAGAAACTTACAATACCCCCGGCACCGTTAGCTTCGTCGGGTTCAGCTTCGCTTTCTTTACATCACCGAATCGCTTTGACTCTCGGGATCCCGAATTCTTTGTGTCCCGGGATTTCTCTTCGTTCAAATTCGGACTCCCGTCTTATAATATCTCCCGCGAACTCTGCGTTCTCCGGGGCTCTGCGGTTCCGGCCTCCGTTTCCGTACAATCATTGTCCATTTTCGCTCATTCTTACAGAAGAGAAGAATTTTTAAAATAACCGGAAAAACTTTTTGGGTATTAAAAGTTTTGTACCTTTGCATTCATTTTGCCGGTGCCTGAGCTCGTCGAAGGCACACTGAATATGGGACGCTTCGACGGGCTCAGCGACCAGGATAAGTAACAAAATCAAAAAAATACTTAATGAAAAAAACAAAGTGGCACAGAATATGTTAATCACACTCAGAAACTTTGAAAACCTTTTAAGTTTTCCGGTTGCGGTTTTGGGAATAAGCCCAAATAACAAAGGAATAAAATAAAATGGATGTAAAAACAAGAATATTGGATCAGGCGTCGCAGATGTTTTTCCGCTCCGGCATACGTTCCATCACCATGGATGAAGTGGCCGAAACCCTGGGCATGTCCAAGCGCACCGTTTACGAAAACTTCGCCACCAAGGAGGAGTTACTGAAGGAGTGCATCGAATACCAGTACCGCGAAAACATCAAGTTACGCAATGATATTGTAAGGGCATTTGGCGATGACCCGCTGGAGATCTTCCACCAGCATTTCCGTCATGCCATGATCACCCTGGGAAGCATCCACCCCAATTACTTTACCGACCTGCAGAAGTTTTACAGCATGACCTGGCGCAAGCACATCCAGAGCAAACAGGAGGAGAGCATTGCTTTTACTGCAAAGCAGATTGAAAAGGGCAAGGAGAAGGGTATCTTTCGTCAGGATGTGGACGCTGATATCATGAGCCGGGTAGCCCAGGCGGGAATACAAATGATGGTTTCGCCGCATATCTTTCCCGAAACACGATTTGCAAGGTCAGAGGTATTCCGCCAGGTAACCGTAAACTTCATCAGGGGCATGACCACAGAAGAAGGTATGGCGATGGTGGATGAAAAGTTTAAGGCATAATATCCTGGAATAAATGAAAGAAAAATTAAAGCATACCAGCCCGGAACACCCATCCCTGCTTGTAGGGAGGGGCCGGGGGTGGGTCCTTTTAACAAATAACCACATATGCAACCATTAAAAAAAATCATTTTCATATTACTGATAGCCGCGGCAATTTTGCCGGTAAAGGCACAGAACGATACAATTTACCTGGATCGTGAGAAAGCCATGGAGCTGGCGCTGGAAAACAATCCCACCGTACGTGTGGCAACATTGGAAAAAGCAAGGGCAGAAGCACGGTATAACGAAATGCGCGGCAACCTGCTGCCATCGCTCACCGGCGTGGGCACCTACACCCGTAACCTTAAGAAGCAGGTGATCTTCTTCCCCGAGGAGATGGCACCCCTGTTCGGCGGGGTAACCGCACTGGAGATCGGAAACGATAATTCTTACATGGGTGGATTGCAGTTTGCCATGCCGCTTTACAATCCTGCAGTGTATGCCGGTATTGATGCGGCCCGTACCGAACAGAAGATTGCTGCCGAAAACTATCGCGCCCAAACCCTTGAGCTTACCTGGAATGTGCAAAGCGCCTGGTACGATGTGTTGCTGGCACGCGAGTCGCTCGATGTGATCCGGCTGAGCCTCGGCAATGCCGTGGAAAATCTCAATAACATCCGTAAGATGCACAACCAGGGACTGGTGGCCGAGTACGATCTGATCCGTGCAGAGGTGCAGACTGAGAACATCCGTCCGGATCTGCTGCAGGCAGAAAATATGTACGACCTTGCCCTGAATTTCCTGAAAATACTGTTGTCTCTTCCCGAAGACCAGCCGGTGGCTGTGCAGGGCAACCTAATGGATAGTGCAGAGGAGATGCTTTCAGATTTTAATATCACCGATGCTGAACGGTCATTGCGCAACAACCCCGATTATGTGAACCTGGGCTTGCAGCGCGATCTCATCCTGAAGCAGTCGCGCTCGGTAAAGGCCACCGGAATGCCCAGCGTAACGGCGGTGAGCAACTATATGTACCTGGCCGAAGCCAATAATTTTAAGTTTGGTGAGTACAACTGGGTAAATACCGCTTCGGCGGGATTGCAGATCAATATCCCCATCTTCCGTGGACTCACCAACCGCAACCAGGTGAAGCAGCTGGAGATCGGTGCCGAGCAGATCATGTTGCAGCGCGAATACCTGAAGGATAACCTGGGAGTAGAACTGAGTAATATACTGAAATCGATGGATGTGGCCCTGGAAAAGGCCGTATATGCCCGCCGTAATGTGGAGCTGGCCCAAAGGGGCTACGATATTGCACGGCTGCGGTATGAATCAGGTCAGGGTACACTGCTTGAAGTAAATGACAGCGATGTGGCCCTCACCCGCGCCCGCTTCAACCTGCTGCAGGCAAAACATGAACTGCTGCAGGCGAAGATACGATATGACAGGTTTGTGGGGGAAGAATAATAGAGACGGAAGTCCGAAGACCGGAGACCGAAGAACGGAACCGCGGAGTCGCGGAGAACGTTGAGTTCTCAGCGCCTTAGCGTCTCAGCGGTAAAAGAAAAAAACAAAAAATTAATATATATCAACAGATGAAAACACTAAAAAAAACACAAACAATTTTGGCTCTTTCATTGGTTTTAGCGGTTGCTTCCTGCACCACTGCCACTGAGGAAGAGAAGGAAACCAGTGTACAGGTGCGTGTGCAGAATACGGCCATACATACCATTGAAAACAATCTTGAATTTACCGGTGTGGTGATGCCTTACGAGGAGGCGCACATTGCCCCGGCAGTGCCTGCACGTATCAACAGGATACTCGTAGATGTGGGCGACAAGGTAAGCAAAGGACAACTTCTGGTGGAGATGGACAATACACAGCTTTTCCAGGCACAGGTGCAGCTGGATAATCTGAAGACCGAACTGCAGCGCTTGGATACGCTGCTGCAGGCAGGTGCCGTTACGCAACAGGCTTATGACCAGTTGCAAACCCAGTACGAGGTGGCCAAAAGCAATATTGAAAATCTGGCCACCCATACACAGGTGCGCTCTACCCTGAACGGGGTGATCACAGGGCGCTATTTCAGCGATGGTGAGATGTTCAGCGGAACACCCGGCCCTGCCGGAAAACCGGCTATTGTAACGATCAACCAGATCAGACCGGTGAAGGTGATCGTGGGCGTTTCCGAACGTTTCCTGCCGCAGGTGGAGAAGGGACAAACTGCCGAAGTGCGCGTGGATGTCTTCCCCGAAAGGGTATTTGAAGGCCGTGTGAATAAGATCTTCCCCATCATCGACAGGGCATCGGGCACTTTCCGTGTGGAAATTGTGATCGATAACCGCGATGAAGCGCTGCGTCCGGGTATGTTTACCAGGGTGGAACTCAATCTGGGCGAACAACAGGCCTTGCTGGTTCCGGCGCTGGCAGTAATGAAGCAAACCGGCTCCAACGAAAGGTTCGTTTTTGTGGTGGAAGACAATATTGCCCGCAGAATTACCGTGCAGCCCGGCCGTAATTACGATGAAAACCTGGAGATCATTTCGGGCCTGCAACCCGGACAGAAACTGGTAGTGACAGGGCAGCATAATTTGATAGAAGGAGTGGAGGTGGAGATTAGGGATTAGTGATTAGGGAGACCGGAAACCGGAGACCGGAGGACGGAGGACGGAGACCGGAAACCGAAGCAAACACCGGCCTATTCCCCCTTTCAAGGGGGCTAGGGGGATGTAAAAAAGAAAATCCGAAACTAAAAAAATCACTTTGCGAACTTTGAGCCTTTGCGTCTCCGCGGTTAAAAAAAAACTTAATAACTAAATAACCCAATAACGAATAACCCAACATAAAATGAGCATATACAGCACAGCCGTAAAACGACCCATATCCACCCTGGTGATCTTTATCGCCGTATTGGTGATGGGTGCATTCAGTTTACGATATCTGCCCATCGACCTCTATCCAGAGATCGATCCGCCGTTTATCAGTGTGTTTACCGTTTATCCCGGTGCCAGTGCCGCCGACATTGAAACCAATGTTACGCGCCCGCTGGAAGATAACCTGAGTATCGTAACCAATCTGAAAGATATGACATCGCAGTCGAGAGATAATATCTCGGCCATTACCCTTGAGTTTGAGTACGAAACCAACCTGGATGAAGCCTCCAACGAAATCCGTGATGCCATAGGGCGTATACTGCGCTTTTTGCCTGAGGGCATTGAGCAGCCCACCGTATTCAAATTTTCATCCGCCATGATACCGGTTATGATGCTTTCGGCTACGGCCGATGAGAGCTACCCTGCCCTGGCCAAGATACTCGATGAACGACTGGTAAACCCGCTGAACCGTATAGAAGGAGTGGGTGCCGTAGGCATTTTCGGTGGCCCGGAAAGAGAGGTACAGGTAAATGTAGATCCACGCAAGATGGAAGCCTACAACCTTACCGTGGAACAGTTGGGTGGCATCCTGGCAGCAGAAAACATCAACCTGCCTTCAGGAAATGTGAAACTGGGCATGATTGACTACCCGCTCAGGTTTACAGGCGAGTTCCAGAGCAGCGACCGTATTTCCAATATCGTTATAGGAAACTTCAATGGCAATCCCGTTTTTGTGAAGGATGTGGCCGAAGTGAAAGACACTCTCCGCGAGATGACCATAGAAGAGCGCATCAACGGTGAATTGGGGCTTCGTATGATGGTGCAGAAACAATCGGGTGCCAATACTGTGCTAATTGCCAAAGAGGTGCACGAAATGCTGGATGAAATCAAGCAGACTCTTCCGCCCGATGTTACCATCGATGTGATATTCGATACATCTGAATTTATTGAAAGTGCCATCAGCAACCTGGTGCAGATCCTGTATTTTGCCGCCATCTTTGTTACCCTGGTGGTGCTGTTTTTTATCGGACGATGGCGTGCCACATTCATTATTATTCTTACCATACCCGTATCCCTGGTAACAGCCTTTATTTACCTGTACTTTACAGGCAATACGCTTAACCTGATCTCACTTTCTTCCCTTACCATTGCCATGGGGATGGTGGTTGACGATGCCATTGTGGTACTTGAAAATATTACGAGGAATATTGAGAAGGGCAGCAAAGCGCGCGAAGCAGCTATTTACGGAACCAATGAGGTGGGATTGGCCGTTGTGGCATCCACCCTTACGGTGTTGGCTGTGTTTCTTCCCATGACGCTGATCGGTGGTTTGATGGGATTGTTTTTCAATCAGTTGGGTTGGATTGTGGCCATTACAGTTACCGTTTCTACCATTGCAGCATTGTCGCTCACTCCCATGCTTTCTTCGCAACTTTTGAAGTTTTCTTCTGCCAAGCGCACAGGTCTGGGTCCTAAAACCAGTGCGTTCATTGATCGTACCTTGGGTAATCTGGATGATTTTTACGAACGCTCATTAAATGCTGCAGTACGAAGAAAAAAGACTGTTATAGTGGGTGCCGTAATTCTATTCTTTGCCAGCTTGCTGATGGTTATCCCCATCGGAACGGGATTTTTCCCTGAAGCTGACAACAGCAGGATATCCATCAATATTGAACTGCCAACCGGTCTGAGACTGGAAGAAACGGCTAAAACAGCATATGTGATAGAAGATCTTTTAACCGAAAATTACCCGGAAATTGAAGTGATCAATACCAGTTCGGGATTTAGCAGTACGGCAGGTATATTTGGTGATCCGCGGGCGGGCAGCCATACTATTAATTTTACATTGAGGTTGATAACTCCTTCCGATCGCGATCGCGGTGTATTTGATGTAGCCGATGCCATGCGTAAAGACCTGCAGAAATTTCCTGAAATAGTAAACTTTTCAGTGGAAACAGAAGGTGGTGGCTTTACTGCCGGTGCTCCTGTACAGGTGGAAATTTACGGCGAAGATTTTGATGCTACCAACGCTTTTGCCGAAGAACTGGCACGCAGGATGAAAGACATTGAAGGAACACGTGACGTAGACCTGAGCCGGGGACCCGAAAAGCCCGAACTGCGCATTATTCCCGATCAGGAAAAGATGGCGCTCTTTGGACTTAACACCAATACAGTTTCCAATGCAATCCGCAACAGAATTGAAGGGATGACCGCCACCTTTTATCGCGAAGAAGGTGATGAGTATGATGTGGTGATCCGCCATAAGGAAGAGTTCCGAAATACCCTGGCAGATATAGAGAATATACAGGTACGCAACCCACTTGGGCAAATGGTGCGGCTTAAAGAATTCGCGACTGTAGAAGAATTTTACAGTCCGCCTAACATCGAACGTAAAAACCGTTTGCGCTATCTTACTGTAAACAGCCAGTTATACGGTCGCTCACTGGGTGGGGTAACAGCTGATATACAAAAGGCTATTGACGAGATGGAAGTACCGCAGGAAATTTTCTACCGGTTTGGCGGTGAAATACAGGAACAGCAGGAAGCATTTGCCGATCTGGGTCTGTTGCTGCTGCTGAGTATCTTCCTGGTATATGTGGTGATGGCTTCGCAGTTTGAGTCATTCTCCATGCCCTTTATCATCATGATGGCTGTGCCGTTCTCTTTCTCAGGAGTATTTCTGGCATTGCTTATCACCGGTGCCGAGATCAATGTGATCTCCGTTATCGGGGCCATTATTCTAATAGGTATTGTGGTGAAGAACTCCATCGTGCTGGTTGATTATACCAATCTGCTGGTGGGTAGGGGTAAGAGTATCATTACTGCGGTGAAGATGGCCGGGAAATCACGTCTGCGCCCTGTGCTTATGACCACTCTCACCACATTGCTGGCCATGATACCGCTGGCAACTTCTTCTGCCGAAGGATCGGAAATATGGCAACCTATGGGTATTGCAGTAATCGGAGGCCTGAGTGTTTCAACCCTTATTACGCTTATTTTGGTACCTGTGGTATACACTCTTAACGGCGCAAGGAAAGTGAAGAAGGAGAGGAGAAGGTTGAGAAAAGCTTTATAAGGGAGGACGGAGAATGGAGACCGGAGACCGGAGACCGAAGACCGAAGTGAGAGTTAAATGCCGGATTACTCCCCCTTTCAAGGGGGCCGGGGGGATGTAAAAAGACTAAAGACAGAAGAACAGAGACCGAAGACGGAAGAAAAAAGAACAGAAATATTACTCTGCGAACACCGCGCCCTGGCGTCTCCGCAGTGAAAAACAAAAACAAAACAAAATATGAAATCTGTATTTATCGTTTATAACCAGGCTTTGACAGAACGTGTTGAGGAAATGCTCAACCGGCTGAATGCACGGGGGTTTACCCAGTGGAAAGATGTAATGGGCCGTGGTACGTATAAAGGAGAGCCCCATATGGGTTCTCATACCTGGCCTGCCATGAACACTGCTACCATGTGTATTGTTGATGATGAACTGGCAGTGAAACTGCTTGCCGGAGTAAAAAAGCTTAATGAATCAGCTGAGCTGCAAGGCATAAGAGCTTTCGTGTGGAATATTGAAGCCACCGTATAAGGAATGAACTGATTATGAAAACCCAACACAACAGAGAAGAAATTATGAAGCATCCTGAAATTTACAGCAGAGTGAGAGCCTTGCTGAAGGACAAAGTGCGGGTAGATAGCCAGTCGCTGTCTTCTACCGCCAATTTTTATGACGATTACGGAATGGCCCGCTGGGAATTGAATCTACTGCTTATCAACGTAGAAGATCACTTCAACATCCAGCTAAAGCATGGGCTTGAAGATGAACTGTATACCATCAATCAGCTGGTAGCAGTTATTCATAATGAAAAGCAAAAAGAAGCCGAAGCAGCAGCTTAGGGGCTGTTAATGGTTTAAAAGATTACAGGAGCTTGTCGATCTCTTCGGCAAGCTTCCGGTCTTTATCGGTAACCACATCGCCGGCATCGTGTGTTGAAAGGCGTATCTCCACTTTGTTATATACATTGCTCCACCAGGGGTGGTGTCCCATCTTTTCGGCAACAATGGCTACGCGAGTCATAAAAGAAAATGCCTGCACAAAATCTTTGAATTCGAAGGAACGTTCGAGTTGATTATTGGTTTCTTTCCACATAAGATCAGATTAAGGTTAAGATTAAGGTTGAGAATTATAGTGGTGTAACGATGGGAGGAAAAGATTGTTCAGCTTCGGGTTTCGCCACGGATTCCTTACTTTCCCATTTTCTTACTTTCACAATTTCTTATTTGCCTTATAAATCCTTATATGCCTTACATGGTTAACAGGAAAATTAGGTTAAGATTAAGGTTAAGATTGAGATTGAGAATGTGCTGGTGTTGTTGCCAAATAAAGGGATGCCAGCCACTTCCTTTATCCGTCCTCCGGTCCTCCCTCTAATAAACTTCCGTTTCTATTCCCAGTTCTTCCACCCTGCCGGCGATTTCCATCAGTTCTTTGCTGTCAATTTTTTCGAGGGTTTCTACAGGTGTTTCGCGGGCGATGGGGTAAATCATTACCAGTCGGGGTTGCAGCTTTTCAAGATGATTCAGCCAGGCCGATACTTCTTCTTCGGTGGTATTGTCAATCCTGGTATCACCGCTGGTACCCCTGATAAAAAGGGTTTGAATGATGGCTTTGCCCTTGAGTACCATCATATTTTCTATGATTTGCTTAAGGGAAATATTAATCCTGGGGTTGTTCAGCTTTTGAAACATTTCGTTGGTACCCGCATCCAGTTTCATGATGGGTTGTTCAATCTTAAGCAATGCGTCGGCTACACCGGGCGCACCAACTTTTGAAGCATTGGTGAGTACCGAAATTACTGTGTCGGGGAAATATTTGTTACGCAATGCAATGGTATCGTCAACAATTCCTTCGAAATGGGGGTGTATGGTAGGTTCACCATTGCCGGCATAGGTAATGGAATCAAGCATGGCATCCTTCTCTTTCATAGAAGCCAGCTTTTGCTCCAGGGCGGCCTTCACTTCATTCCTCTTGGGGAATTGCACATTCGGATCGGGGGGTGGCGTATGACCACATTCGCAATACACGCAGTTGAAGGTACAATGTTTTTTATGGGTAGGAAGCAGGTTGATGCCCAGCGAAATACCTAAACGACGGCTTCGGATGGGCCCAAATATAATTTGTTCGAATAAAAATCCACTCATGGTGAAATAATTTGATGATGGGTGTTCATTGATGATGATGGAACGCTGATTGTGCTGGTTGGTTATGTGATCATAACCGGATCAAATTTAAATCAGAAGCTTTTATGCTGCTTCATTCAGCGATTCAGGTTTTTTCACCGAGTCAAAGAATTTTTTCTGAAAAACCAGCAAAATTAGTACGCCGATTGTAATGGCCGAGTCGGCAAGATTAAAAACGGGCCGGAAGAATATAAATTCCTGTCCGCCCCGGAAAGGGAACCAGTCAGGAAAATTGCCCCTGATAATGGGGAAGTAAAGCATATCAACGACCCGACCGTGCAGGAATGTTGCATATCCGCCGGTTTCGGGCATTAATTCAGCGGTCTGGCTGAAATAGCTTTCCGAAAAAATAAGTCCGTAAAAAGCGCTGTCGATAATGTTTCCCATTGCACCGGCCATGATCAGTGATACTGAGACAATCAGGCCATGGTGTGCCTTTTGCAGTATTAGTTTGTGGATGTACCACCCGATAAAGATCACGGCAATGATACGGAAAATGCTGAGAATGAGCTTTCCGTATTCTCCGGAGAATTGCATACCAAAGGCCATCCCTTCATTTTCAATGAAGTAAATATTAAACCAATTGCCAAGCACCGGAATATTTTGCCCCAGTGTCATCTGGGTTTTCACAATGATCTTTGAAGTCTGATCGAGTAATAAAACGAGCAGAATAACAATCCAGGGCAGATTTCTTCGGGAAAGGAACAACCGGCTCATTTATCTTTTCTGATTCTGATTGAGCTTTGCTTCGATGCTCATGGTAGCATGTGGCACACTTCTGAGACGTTCTTTTGAGATCAGTTTACCGGTAATCCTGCAGATGCCGTATGATTTGTTTTCAATGCGGATGAGCGCATTTTCCAGGTCGCGGATGAACTTCTGCTGTCGCGCGGCCAGCTGGCTGTTCTCTTCTTTTGACAATACCTGTGAGCCCTCTTCGAGGATCTTGAACGAAGGGGAGGTGTCGTTGGTATCGTTGGCATTCTGCGTGGTGTAAGCCTCGGTCAGAATCTTAAGCCCGCCACGGGCTTCTTCCAACTTCTTCATAATGATGGCTTTGAACTCCTGGAGTTCCTCATCTGAATATCTGGTCTTTTCTTTATTGTTTTCCATATTCTGAAGGTTTTTTCTCTTAATTACTGGCTTTTTGAACCGAAACAAAAGTTTTGATATCTTCACTGATATCTACTTCTGCTTTTGAACCATCTTCCACAACGTCAGCATAGTTAAGTTTTACTGCCAGGGTTTCAGAGCAAATATACTCATTATTGTTGATTATTGCATCAGTAATTTGACTATGTTTCTGTACGTATAGTTCGATTTTATCGGTTACTTCAAAGCCTTTTTCTTTTCTTATATTTTGTATTCTGTTAATAAGCTCACGTGCAATACCTTCCTGTTTCAGATCTTCGGTAATGGTAATGTCGAGAGCCACAGTTATTTTACCTTCTGTGGCCACCAGCCAGCCGGGTATATCTTCCGAAAGTATTTCAACGTCTTCGGTTCCCAGTATAATTTGTTGGTTGTCCACTTCCATAGTATAACTGCCCTGCTCTTCAATTATTGCAATTTCTTCCTGCGAAAAGCCTGCTATGGCGACAGAGATCTGCTTCATAAGCTTACCGTATTTCGGCCCCAGGGTTTTAAAATTGGGTTTGATCTTTTTTACCAGCACTCCTGTGGTTTCGGTAAGATATTCCAGCTCTTTTACATTCACTTCCGATAAAATGAGTTGCTCAACTGCCTGCAGCTGATCCCGGAATTTTTCGTCGAGCACCGGCACCATGATCTTTTGCAGGGGCTGGCGCACCCGGATATTCACTTTTTTGCGCAGGCCCAGCACCAGTGAAGATATCTTTTGTGCCAGTTGCATACGCTCCTCCAGATCGAGGTCAATGGTTGCTTCGTCGGCTTTTGGGAAGTCGGTGAGATGCACTGAAACGGCATCCTGGAGTTGGCTCACTTTGTTCAGGTCGGTAAACAAACGGTCGCAGAAAAATGGAGCAATGGGTCCCGATATCTGGCTGATCACCTCAAGGCAGCGATAAAGTGTCTGATAGGCTGATATTTTATCTTCGGTGTAGTCGCCTTTCCAGAAACGGCGTCGGCAAAGACGCACATACCAGTTGCTCAGGTGTTCATCCACAAACTCCTGGATGAGTCTGCCAGCCCGGGTGGGCTCAAAATCGTTGTAGCACTCGTCGGTTTTTTTGATGAGGGTGTTGAGTTCCGATAGGATCCAGCGGTCAATCTCGGGGCGCTTCTCAACGGGCAGCTCTTCCTCACTGTAAGTGAAACCGTCAATGTTGGCATAGAGTGCAAAGAAAGCGTATGTATTGTAAAGTGTTCCAAAGAATTTGCGCTGTACTTCGGCAACACCCTCCAGGTCAAACTTCAGGTTGTCCCAGGGTTGGGCATTGGTGATCATGTACCAGCGCGTGGCATCGGGGCCGTATTTTTCAATGGTTTCAAAAGGATCCACAGCATTGCCAAGGCGTTTCGACATTTTGTTACCGTTTTTGTCGAGCACCAGCCCGTTGGATACCACGGTTTTGAATGATACCGAATCAAACAGCATAGATGCGATAGCGTGGAGGGTGAAAAACCAGCCACGGGTCTGGTCAACACCTTCTGCAATAAAATCGGCGGGGAAGTTTTGTTCAAACTCTTCCTTGTTCTCAAAGGGGTAATGGAACTGGGCGTAGGGCATGGAGCCGGAGTCGAACCAAACGTCAATAAGATCCATCTCACGGTGCATGGGTTGCCCGGTGGGCGAAGCCAGTACGATATCGTCAACTATTGGGCGGTGCATGTCAAAAACGTTGTAGTTTTCTACCGACATGTCGCCGGGTTTGAAATCTGCCAGAGGATTTTCAGTCATAAAACCTGCTTTCACAGACTTCTCACATTCTTCTTTGAGATGTTCAAGTGATCCGATACATACTATTTCTTCGCGGTTTTCGCTCATCCATACCGGCAGAGGGATACCCCAATAACGCGAGCGGCTCAGATTCCAGTCCTGCAGGTTTTCAAGCCAGTTGCCAAAACGGCCGGTACCGGTTGATTCGGGTTTCCACTGTATGGTTTTATTCAGTTCAATCATCCTGTCCTTAAGCGCAGTGGTACGGATGAACCACGAGTCGAGCGGGTAATACAGGATAGGTTTATCGGTACGCCAGCAATGCGGATAGGAGTGTTCGTATTTTTCTGCCTTAAAGGCCTTATTTTCGGTTTTCAGCTTGATGATGATATCCACATCAACAGGGCGTTCGTTTTTGGGATCGAAATCGGCATCGTATTCGGTTTTCACAAAACGTCCGCCGAATTCAGGCATCTCATCAATGAATTTTCCCTGCTTGTTTACCATGGTAAGGGCACCCAGGTTGTACTGTTTCCCTACCTTGAAGTCGTCGGCACCAAAGCTGGGTGCAATATGTACAATACCTGTACCTTCTTCGGTGGTAACAAAATCGCCCAGTACTACGCGGAAGGGATCACCATCTTCGGGCACTAATGATGGGATGAGTTGTTCATACCGTATATTTTCAAATACGCCACCCAGGTATTTTTTTACCACTTTGTAAGGGATCTGCTTGTTACCTTCTTTGTATTCATCCAGCGGAATGTGTTCATTCTTCGGATCGAAGAAGGTATGTATCAGATCTGTTGCCATGATCACAGTAATGGGCTGAAATGTATACTGGTTGTATGTGCGTATTTTGGCATATTCGATGTTTTTTCCCACAGCCAGACCGGTATTGCTTGGGAGTGTCCAGGGGGTTGTGGTCCATGCGATGAAATGTACTTCGTCCTCGCCATCTGCAAAAAGAAATTCCGAAGTTTCGTTATGTACAATTTTAAACTGGGCTGTAACGGAGTTGTCTTTTACCATGCGGTAGCAGCCGGGCTGGTTCAACTCGTGTGTGCTGAGACCGGTTCCGGCAGCAGGAGAATAGGGCTGTATAGAGTATCCTTTGTAAAGCAGGCCCTTTTCGTAAAGCTTGCTCAGCAGATGCCATACCGTTTCAATGTACTTATTGTCGAATGTAATGTAAGGATCACTCAGGTCAACCCAGTAACCCATTTTGCGGGTAAGGTCGTCCCAGGTATCTTTGTACTTCATCACATCTTTTCGGCATTCCTGGTTGTAGTCGGTAATGGAAATGGTAGTTCCGATATCTTCTTTTGTGATGCCCAGTTTTTTTTCTACGCCTATTTCAACGGGCAGTCCGTGCGTATCCCAACCTGCTTTTCTGTTTACCAGGTAACCTTTCTGGGTGCGGTAGCGGCAAAAGATATCCTTTATGGCGCGGGCCATAACGTGGTGAATGCCGGGCAGACCATTTGCTGAAGGCGGGCCTTCATAAAAAACCCAGGGCTTATGTCCTTCGCGGATTTCAAGACTCTTTTCAAATACCTTATGGGATTCCCAGTCTTTTAAAACTTCTTTACCGATTTTTGAAAGATTCAGGTGTTTGTACTCGGTATACTTTCTTTCCATTACAAATTCAAACTTTATATTAATTCCCTGAAAATCACTTCAGGATGTTCACTTAATTCAAAGCCGCAAAATTATAAAAAAAACAGGTACGGGAGAGAAAAAGTTGATGAAGATATTTGGTGTTGGGTAGAGAGAACGGAGAACAGAGAACGGAGAACGGAAAACGGAGAACGGAAAACGGAGAACGCTGAACGTCCACTTTCTCATTAACCTAATCCCGAATCGCTTTCAGCTCCCGGGATCTCCGCTTCGCTGCGATAACCCATTAACTCTGCGCGTCAGCATCTCAACGATAAAAAACAAAAAACCCCGAAGCAACAGAGTACAACGGGGTTTGATATAACAAGCAGGCAGAAGACTAATCTTCTTCTTCCTGTTCTGCTTCGTAGGCTTTGAGAAGTTTGTCCTGTATATCGGCCGGCGCCTGCTGGTATTCGGCATACTTCATACCATACATACCTCGTCCGCTGGTTAGGGAGCTCAAAGTGGTTGAGAACTTGTTCATTTCGGCCAGTGGAACTTTGGTTTTGATCTTCTGGTAGTTTCCTTCAGATTCCATCCCCATGATAATGGCACGACGACCCTGCAGGTCGGTCATTACGTCACCCATCTTTTCTTCGGGTACCATAACATCCACATCATAAATGGGTTCAAGGATTTTTGGGCCTGCATTTTTGAACGCTTCGCGGAATGCATTTCGTCCGGCCAGCTTGAAGGAGATCTCATTGGAGTCAACCGGGTGCATTTTACCGTCATATACGTTAACCACGATATCGCGGGCATAGGAACCGGTAAGCGGTCCTTGCTCCATTTTCTCCATGATACCCTTGAGGATGGCAGGCATAAAGCGTGCATCAATAGAACCACCTACGATACAGCTATTGAATACCAGTTTTCCGCCCCAGTCAAGTTCGTGAATATCCTGTCCGCGGACGGGGAAATCTGTTTGATTAGGCATCCCTTCATAGTAAGGCTCAATCATCATATGAACCTCACCGAACTGCCCGGCACCACCTGATTGTTTCTTGTGGCGGTAGGTAGCTTTAGCACTTTTGGTAATGGTTTCGCGATAAGGGATCCTGGGTGGAAGGAATTCGATAGCCACTTTGCTGATGTTTTCGATCATCCATTTGGCCACATTCAGGTGTAATTCGCCCTGACCTGACAGGATCACCTGCCTGAGCTCCTTCGATTGTTCATAAAGCAGTGTGGGGTCGATGTTATTCATCTCCTTAAGCACACCCGATAATTTTTCTTCATCAGCGGTATTTTTGGCTTTCACCGCCTGGCGGATCTTAGGATCGGGGAATACAATGGGTGCAACCTTCAGACCCTGGTTTTTGTTGGTGGTGAGGGTGGTATTTGTGCGGCTTTCCTTTAGTTTAATAGTAGCAGCAATATCACCGGCAACCACTTTTTCAACTTTCTGGCGGTTTTTACCTGCAGTGATAAAAAGCTGCGAAAGTCTTTCTTTTGAATCGGTAGAACTGTTTATCAGGTCAGCAGCCTCATTGATTGTACCTTCATACACTTTAAAGAAGGATATCTCACCAAGGTGCTGCTCAATGGAAGTTTTGAAGATCAATGCGGTGGGTTGCCCCGCAGGATCAAAATTAAGCTCTTTTCCTTCGGTGGTTTTTTCTTTTGATACCTCATCGGGGGCAGGCAAACTGGTTACAATAAATTCCATAAACCGGTTAACGCCCTGGTTATGCTTTGCAGTGGCACAGAAAAGAGGATACATGGTACGTGTGGTAATTCCCAGTTTGATACCCTGCGAGAGTTCTTCGGGAGAGAGCGTACCATTTTCAAAAAAGTTTTCCATAAGCTGCTCATCACTTTCAGCGGCAGCTTCGATAATGGCATTCTGATACTCTTCCGCCCTGGCTTTTTCAGCATCGGGGATATCACTGATTTCAGGTTTTCCTCCGTCTTTGGGGAATTTGTACATTTTCATTTCCAGCACATCCACAACACTATCAAAACCCAGACCTGCATTCACGGGGAACTGCGCGGGGATAATCCTGTCGCTGAACTGCACTTTCAGTTGTCTGAGTGCTTCATCGAAGTTGGATTTTTCATGGTCGAGCTGGTTGAGGAGGAATACTACAGGTTTTTCCAGGCGGTTGATCTGCCGCCAGCTGATCTCGGTTCCTACTTCTACACCGTTTTGTGCGTTTATCAGCATAATGGCTGTATCGGTCACTTTGAGGGCAGCAACTACCTCGCCGATAAAATCGTCAAAACCGGGAGTGTCAATGATATTGATCTTCTTTCCTTCAAATTCGGAATACAATACGGTTGAAAAAACGGAAGCCTGACGTTCAAGTTCTATTTCCCTGTAGTCGGAAACAGAGTTCTTATCGTCAACAGATCCTCTGCGGTTGATTACGCCGCCTTCAAAAAGCATGGCTTCCGCAAGGGTGGTTTTACCGGATTTGGTGCCACCCACCAGCGCAATGTTTTTAATCTCGTTCGTTTGATATACTTTCATTGTTTATTAAATTTTATGAACCGGAATTATTTTACAATTCTGATATTATTTTGGATTGATTTCAGTGCAATGCTGTAGTGAAAAAGTTTGTTTTTCAGGCCATGTATCCCCTTGAAAAAAGTGGCTAAAGATATGAAAAAACTATGAAGGATAAACAAAAAACACCTTAAATTTCAAAGTTAACCAGATTGACAAACTCACTGATTCGTTTTTTAATATCCTCCTGGTTAAGTTCTGTAAGCCTGTCGGTTCCAAACTTTTCTACAGTAAAACTTGCCATGGCAGATCCGTATATTATGGCGCGCTTCATATTGTTGAAGCTGGTATCGTTTGTTTTGGCAATATACCCTATAAATCCGCCGGCAAAGGTATCACCTGCGCCGGTGGGGTCAAATACATCTTCGAGCGGCATGGCCGGAGCATGAAAGATCTTGTTTTCGTGGAACAGCAATGCGCCGTGTTCTCCTTTTTTCACGATCAGGAAACGGGGACCCATGCTAAGGATTTTTTTTGCTGCCTTAACCAACGAGTACTCACCCGATAGTTGTCGGGCCTCCTCATCATTAACCGTTAAAATATCTACCATCGATATTACATCTACCAGATCTTTCAGGGCAGTATCCATCCAGAAATTCATGGTATCCATTACGATAAGTTCGGGGCGCGGGTCCATTTGCTCAATCACTCTGCGCTGAATGGCGGGGGTAAGGTTTCCCAGCATCAGGTATTTGCTGCTGCGGGCATGCTCAGGTACCACCGGATCAAAATCTGCCAGTACATTTAAATCGGTTACCAGGGTATCGCGCATGTTCATGTTTTCATGATAGCGGCCTGCCCAGAAAAAGGTTTTCCCATCTTTTACGATGCGTAATCCGCTGGTATCGATGTTTTTCTCTTTGAACAGATCAAGGTATTCCTGCGGGAAATCGCCACCCACAACTGAAACTATACCAATATTATCGGTAAGATGACTGGCTGCAAGGCCAATATAGGTTCCCGCACCACCAAGTATCTTACCTGTTTTCCCGAAAGGGGATTCTACTTCGTCAAATGCAACGGTGCCAACAATCAATAAATTCATAATATTTACAGCTTTTAAAAAACAGTGCAAAGATAGGTTTTCTGAGCCGATTAGCTGAGTAATAATAAAAATATTATGAAAGGTTTACTGCAAATCCGCTTGAATCATATTATAAAATGCATAGTTTAAAAAACGGGTCAAAAAACTGACTGAAAATTGAAATTAGCTGACTTATTGTTTAAACAATTGACTAAAAGCAGTAAGTTTTTGGTTTTATATTGATATGCATGAGCCTGGGTTAAGCGATAATTTTGTTATCATAAAAAAGAGAAAAAAAGAGACTGATTGTTTATCTGATCTCTTTATGTCGAACCTAAAAAACCCAAAGTTATGAAAACACTATCAAAAACTCTGCTTTGCCTTGCATGTATGATGCTAATGGTAAATTGCGAAGAGGAAAACATCAATCCAACGGGTAATGAACTTGACCCGAACAATGTTTTTACGGCAGATTTTACTGTCTGGGACAATTCTGTAGTTCCTGCTAAGGAGGGCACCAGTTGTCAGCTTACCTGGGAAGGCTTCGGTAGTTCAGTTTTATTGGGATCATTCAGTGTAAAAATTACCCTTAATTGCAATATGAGCACAGGTGAATTTTTCGATCTGAATGGCACTTTTATTGCAGAAGAAGGCAGTGAATTGTTTTTTATCATCAGAAGAGGGATAATTGCTCCTTACACCGGTGAAGGTTGTGATTATTACCAGAATTGTTTTAATGATCAGGCTCAAATTACCGGCGGAACAGGTCGTTTTGTTTATGTGACCGGAAGTTTTTATCCCAATGCATTCATCCATAATGGTAATGATCATGATGATGACAAATGGTTTGCAAAATTTGTATGTGAAGGAAAATTAGTCAATTTTGATCCTTCTGGTGAAGATCTTCCGTATTATGTCTTTTCTGATATAATTTATTAATTTTAATTGTATAATTCATTGTATTTCCTTTGCTATCTCTCCTCATAATCCTGATATATTGTTTCCGGCTTATGGGGAGAGATGTTATTTTTAATGCCAAATTCTCCCGGGCATGTATTTTTTACGATAATAATTCGTAAATTTAACATGAATATTGTCACTGAAAACCAGGGACATGACACTTGGGACTGGCAACGAGAAGGAGCTTCTGGAGAGGCT
>JBHEOF010000046.1:24984-25314 GCA_046261715.1 Bacteroidales bacterium | reverse complement strand
GAATATTTGTACGGTCACCCACACTTTTTTCCTCTTCCAGGGTTTCAGTAGTTTTGTTTACCGGTACCGATTCACCGGTAAGGGGCGATTCATCTACAGCCAGTTCGGTGGTGTGAAAAATCCTTGCATCGGCGGCTATCAAATCACCGGAATCTACTATAAGGATATCACCCGGAACGATTTCTTCTGCATCTATATCCTTCTCTTCTTCATCCCGCATAACCCGGCACTGAATTTTATCCATTTTTTTCAATGCATTCATGGATTTTTCGGCTTTGTATTCCATCCAAAACCCTATGACAGTATTGATCAAAAGCACAATTACTATGG
>JBHEOF010000046.1:14605-24974 GCA_046261715.1 Bacteroidales bacterium | reverse complement strand
TTCTTTGAGTTTGTTCCTGCCATATTTTTTCAGCCTGCTTTTGGCCTCCTTATCGGAAAGTCCCTTTTTTAGATCTACAGACAAACTTTCAGATAATTCATCAAAGGAAATCTGATAGGCATTCTTATTTTTTAAGTCGGATGATTTATCGCTCATTTTAATGAATTAGATATTTATTCCGGATATATAAACCCTGGTATATAAAAAAGGAAATGAATCTTATAAACAAGTGCTTTGTTTTAATCAATTCAAAAATACTGAATTTTAAAAAAACCATCCCCGATTTAGTAATTAAAAAGGGGATGGTTTTCATTTGACAGTAAATGGCAAAACCTAAAGGTTTTCTTCAATAAACTGGTTTAATTCGTCATTGAGTTCCTGCAGATTGGTTTTCACCTCTTCCATAACTTCTTCTCCATACTGGACTCTTTCGCTATAGATTTCATCATCCATATTGAGAATGTGTGGAAACCGATAACCTACAGGCCGGGTTCTTCTTACCTCTGGTATTTCATCAACACCTTCAGCTTGCTCACTCATTCTGAGTTGTTTGTTGCTTTCCAGCAGAGCCAGTCTGAAATCAATTTCAGCAATCTTCTGTTTCATATCAATTATGCTGGTACGAGTGTCTTTATCAATTCTGCGAAGAGCTTTGTCCATTGCATTCATGTAAACATCCAACTGTTCTTCAATTGTATTAAGTGCTTCATCGCTTTTTACTATAAGATCACTTGAGTTTTCAGCATCAATGGCTTCTTCAAGCAATTCTGATGCATCCTGCATTTCCTGTTTTACTTCAGAAAGACTCTCACGAAATTCTTCGTCATCTGCAGTTTGCTGATCGCAGGAAATGAAAAAAAGAATAACCAAAGGCAATGTCAGCGATTTAATTAATCTCTTCATAATAATATTCTCCTTTTTGTATTTAGCTTATTATTAATCAGGCAAAATGTCCAAATAAATACAATATGGCATTTTGCATACAACCGGTTTATATTGTTATAGAGATTTTATTTCTTCGATAAGAGCTTCGCGCGATTTACCGGTTTTTTTCTGTAGCTTTCCGAGAAGTTCATCGGTTTGACCTTCTGCAAATGTAAGGTCATCGTCAGACAGATTGGCATATTTCTGTTTTAATTTGCCTTTAATTTCATTCCAGTTTCCTTTAATTTCTAACTTATCCATAATACATCGTTTTTTGGTTAATAATAATCTTATTTATAAAAAATGAATTCTATTCATTTGGTAATACTATTTGCCAATAATTATACCGTGAAACTTTTTTTTTAAAATTCTTTAATTTCTAAGTTATACAGTATATGAATCAATTGCGGGATTCCTTTATTTGATAATGATTACAAAGGAATTCGTAATTATACTTGAAAATGAAAAACCGTAAGAGATATTCATATTCGTCATCATTCAAATGTTAATAATGTGTGGAATATCTTACACACAAATTCTTTTTTTATACCAGGAATTTCTTTTTAGTTAAACAATTCCTGCTTTTCTATTATTTGTTTGCGCTATTTCCCTTCCGCCTCCAGGATATTTTTTATTCCCTTTGCCACTGCATCAGGATTGAATGAAATGCTGCTGATGCCCTGGTCAACCAGGAATTTTGCAAAATCAGGAAAATCGCTGGGGGCCTGGCCGCACAAGCCAATCTTACGGCCCTTCTTTTTTGCTTTTTCAATGGCCATACTGATCATCTTTTTGGCAGCAGCATTATTTTCATCAAATAAATTGCTTACCAGTTCAGAGTCACGGTCGAGACCGAGTGTTAACTGGGTAAGGTCATTTGAACCTATGGAGAAACCATCAAATACTTCGGCAAATTCTTCTCCCTCCAGCATATTGGATGGGATTTCGCTCATTACATAAATTTCCAGATCGTTCCAGCCTTGTTTTAAACCGTATTCGCCCATGATGTTGACCACCCGCCTGCCTTCTTCAACGGTCCGGCAAAAAGGGATCATCAGCTTAACATTGGTGAAGCCCATTTTGTCTCTTACCATTTTCATGGCTTCACATTCCATTTTAAACCCTTCTTTATATTCTTCACTATAATATCTTGAAGCTCCCCTGAAACCAAGCATAGGATTTTCTTCATCGGGCTCAAACTCTTTTCCTCCGATCAAATTGGCGTATTCGTTTGATTTGAAATCGGTCATACGTACTATTACATCCCGGGGATAAAAGGCGGCAGCGATCTGTGCAACCCCTTCAGCCAGTTTTTCAACAAAAAAGAGTCGCTTATCATCAAAAGATGTGGTGAGTTCTTTTATTTTCTTTTTGGCCTGGTTGTCTTTAATAGTATCATATCCAGCCAGGGCAAGCGGATGGATCTGAATAGCATTGTTTATTACAAATTCCAGTCGCATCAAACCTACACCTTTCACAGGATAATCGCTGTAAGAGTATGCTATAGAAGGATCAGCCAGTATGAGCATTACCTCTGTGGCCGGCTCATCGTATTTTTCAAAATCAATTTCTTCTTCTTCCCATTCCAGCGCACCTTCATAAATCTTTCCTTTTTCCCCTTCGGCGCACGAAACAGTAATTTTCTGCCCGTCTTTAATAGTACTTGTTGCATTTTCGCTCCCTACAATTGCAACAGCTCCCAGTTCGCGGGCCACAATGGCGGCATGGCTGGTACGACCCCCACTATCGGTAATGATTGCAGAGGCTTTCTTCATTACATTATCCCAGTCGGGGTTTGTAATCTCTGTTATCAGCACATCGCCTTCCTTAAGCTTGTCCGACTCATCGGGAGAGCTGAGAATCCGGGCTGTACCTTTGGCAATTTTTTCTCCGATGGCAGTACCTGAAACAAGCACCTTTCCTTCTTCTTTCAGCCTGTATTCTTTAATTTTTGACCTTTCACCACTGCTATGAACAGTTTCCGGACGAGCCTGCACAATATAGAGTTCACCGCTTTCACCATCTTTGGCCCATTCAATATCCATGGCCATATCGTAATGCTCTTCAATTTCCAGTGACCATCTTGCCAGGGTTCTTATTTCTTCATTGGTAAGAACGAATTTTTTCCTGTCTTTTAAAGGCGTTTTTATGTTTTTTGTGGTTGCTTTACTTTTTTTGTTGCTTCTGGTATACACCATTTTCTTTTCCTTGGAGCCGATTTTTTTGGAAATAATGGCCAGCATTCCTTTTTTCAGAGAAGGTTTAAAGACATGAAACTCGTCGGCATTTACCGCCCCCTGCACTACATTATCGCCCAAACCCCAGGCGCCCGTAATAAATATCACTTCTTCGTAGCCACTTTCCGGCAGAATGGTAAAAATTACGCCCGCCGAAGCTTTGTCGGAGCGAACCATTTTTTGTACTCCTGCCGATAGTGCAACTTTCATATGGTCAAACCCATTGTGCTCACGATATTGAATGGCCCTGTCGGTAAACAGTGAAGCAAAACATTTTTTGCAGGCTTCAAGTGTATTGTCAGGCCCTTTTACATTCATAAAAGAATCATGCTGGCCGGCAAATGAAGCCTCGGGCAGATCTTCTGCAGTTGCGCTACTTCTGACAGCCACACTGGTAAGACTCTTTTCTTTTTCTTCCAGTTCTTTATATGCATCTTTTATGCTTTTGGCCAGTTCTTTCGGGAATTCTCCTTTCATGATAAGATCACGGGCCTTTTTACCGGTCTCTTTCAGATTTTTGAATTCTTTTTTATCCAGGTTGTTGAGCAATTTTGTCAGCTTTTCCCGCAGTCCATTGTGCTCCAGATAATCCCGGTATGCGTTTGCTGTAGTGGCATATCCTGCAGGAATATGAATCCCTTTCGGACTTAGTTTGCTTATCATTTCTCCAAGCGATGCATTTTTTCCACCTACCTGGGCTGTATCTTTATTAGACAAATCACTAAAAAAACGAATGTAGTTGCTCATAATTATGACTTTTAATTTTTATAATCCTGAATCTTTTTTAAAACAAGATTGTACTAATCGAAAAATACTTTTTAAAGGTTAGCATTCCGAATGAGGTATTTTCAATTATATTCCTGTAAAAAATTATATAAAAACCCCCGGACATTAAGTATTCAAAGAGTGTGCCTCTTTAAGGAATTAGTGCAAAAGATAATATCGCACCCACACTATACATATAAGGCGCCTAAGGAATAAACTTAAGTAATCGGAGAGAAAAAGTAAATTGTAAGGTATGTGTATTTTAAACCACAGATATGTTGTATTTTTCTACAGTTTGGTTTTTACCGGTGTAAGATTTTTAGTAAATATTACTTCCGGCGAAGTAGATCTTATATAGAATGTTATTTGGAGAATAATTAATAAATTATTTATTTGTTATTATTCCTGTTTTTTAGTCTTAACCAGTAAAGACCTCTTACTCCGGGTTTAATTTCGTCAATGGTGAGTAAAACGAATATTTTCTCTATATAGGCCAGAACTCCCCATCCTACTGCTATATAATAGAATAAAAGATTAAAGCCCCATACGAAGAGGACAAAGAAGAAAGCCCCTTGTATGTATCCTGCTGCAACAGCTCCGTAAAGATGCAGCCCGGGGATTTTTCCGAAACGTATAAATGCTACAATATAGCTCAACACAAAAATTGCCAGGAATAAATACAGCAACCAGGCATGGGGTTCAACTTCCTGCCATCTGAAAGCAAATATACCGTACAAAGCCAAAATGTAGGTACCTATATCGGCCAGGTTATCCAATGCTGCACCAAAACGGGTTACAAGCTTGAAAGTGCGGGCTATAAAGCCATCAAGTATATCACTTACAAGGTTGATGCTTATTAATATGACAAACAATTGCTCATAACCCAGTAATGCCAGAACCAGGATTACGGGAAACATGATCAACCGGTAGAAACTGATAGCATTGGGTACGTTAAGTATTTTCTCTTCCTTGTAAATAATTTTCATAACAATATTTTTTTAAAATTGTGAATTTTATTTGCCCATCAATGGTCAAATATATCAATATTTTATAATTCAATTGACCAATAAAACAGTTTTCTTCTAAAACCAACCAGTTTTTCATTTTGGATTTCAACTCAAATAACCACCTGGGGAATTGTGATCATTTGTAGAGAATCCTACCCAATCAGATCAGATTAATAAAAAGCGAAAACCAGACTTATTAAATATAAGTTCCTGATAATATTGACTATAAGGTAAATGTTCTCCGGTCTGTGGTATCATTTGGCATGTTCTTTTCTTCATGCATTGCAAACAAATGAGAAAATCATATAAAGTAAAATTGATATTTCGTATGAATGGATTTACAACAGATAAGTTTAAGGAATTGGCGCAGATTAATGAGCCTCATTCAATAAGTATTTATATACCCACCCATAGGGCAGGTAAAGAGGTAAATGAAAAGGTTGACCAAATAAACCTGAAAAATCAGGTACAGAAAGTTGCCAAAGAGCTCGAAAGCTGGCAACTTGATAACAGGCAGATTGATGACCTGCTCGATCCTGTAAATAAACTCGTTAACGATACCGGTTTCTGGAATAATCAATCCGATGGACTTGCTATATTTCGTAACATGAACAGATTCGAATATTATTCAGTGCCGGTTGTATTCGAAGAGTTTACATATGTTTCTGATCATTTCTACTTAAAACCAATGATCTCTTACTTAAATGATGATGGTAAGTATTTCTTGTTGGCACTCAGCCTTTCGGGAGTAAAGTTTTTTGAAGGATTTCCGCATCAGATAAATGAAGTTGAAGTGCATGATCTGTTACCTGAGCAGCTCGAAGATGCTGTGGGGTATGATTTTAAGGAAAAACATCTGCAGTTTCGTTCGGGTCAGACACCTTCAAATGCAAATGAAGGCATGTACCATGGTCATGGCAAGGGAAACGAAGAAGAAAAGCCTGAAATATTAAAATATTTCAGGGCAATTAATAATGGGTTAATGGAAATGATAAAAAATAAAAACAGACCGCTTGTAATTGCCTGTGTTGATTATCTTTTCCCTTTATATAAGGAAGTGAATGAATACCAAAACCTATGGGAAGAGTTCATTGCCGGAAACCCTGAACACGAAGATCCTGTTTTGTTGCATGAGAAAACCCGGGAGCTTCTGAGCAAGTATTTTACACGCGACAGGGAAAAAGTACGTAATACATTTGAACACGCACTTTCAAATAATCTCGCATCATATAATGAAGAAGAAATTGTTCCGGCGGCTTTTAATAAACGGGTTGAAACACTTTTGGTGAAAAACCGCGAAAATATGTGGGGCATGTTTGACAAAGAAAGCAATACCATAAAACCCAGGGAACAACAAACACAATTCAAATCCTGTATGCTGAATTTTGCTGCTGTTCATACAATGCTCAATGGGGGTAAGGTATATTTGATGGAATCTGATGAAATGCCTGAATCCACATCAAAACTCAATGCAATCTTTCGTTTCTGATAAAAATATTAAATCGAAAATAAAATTATTACTGAATATTAAAATTAATTGAACTATGAAAAAGTATAAATATATTATAATAGGTGGTGGTACTACAGCAGGATATGCTGCAGCGGAATTTGCCCAACAGGGCATTGAAAAAGGTGATCTGTGCATAGTTTCAGCAGAATCTATATTGCCCATGAATCGTCCGCCACTTTCAAAAGAATATCTTAAAGATAAAAACCAGGATGAGGAGTTGCTTATCAATGATAAAGAATTTTATGAGCAGCATGGCATTGATGTGTTGATTGAAACATGTGCCAAAGAAGTAAAATTCGCCGAAAAAATTATTGAGCTTGATAAGGGAGAAGCTTTGCAGTATGAAAAACTTCTTATTGCTACAGGTTCAAAAGTAAAACACCCGGATATTTCCAATGAAAATCTTGAAAATATTTTTTATCTGCGCAATGTAAAGCAATCCGATAAAATCAGAGAAAAAGCCAGGGATGCAAAAAATGCCGTAATAGTAGGCGGGGGATATATTGGTACCGAAACAGCAGCAGTATTGACCGAACAGGGAGTAAAGGTAACAATGATTGTTCCCGAAGATAAACTTCTTTCAAAATTTGCATCTGATGATATTGCCACTTTTTTCAAAGAGAAATTCTCTGAAAAGGGAGTTGATATTTTATTCGGAGAAGAAGCTTCGGGTTTCTATGGTAATGAAGAGGTTGAAGAAGTAGAGTTGAGGTCGGGCAAACGTGTGAAAGCGGATATGGTTATTATCGGAGCAGGAGTGGAACCCAATGTTAATATATTCAGCGATAGTCATCTGAATATAAATACCGGAATAGTGGTAAATGAATTTTGTGAAACCAATGTGCCCGATGTATATGCTGCCGGCGATGTGGTTGAATTCCCTGATATGATCTTTAATAAAATCCGCCATGTTGAACACTGGGAGCATGCCTTTGAGCAGGGAAAGCATGCCGCAAAAGTGATGACAGGAAAACAGGAACCCTATACTTTCCTTCCTTTCTTCTTTTCTGATGTTTTTGATATTTCGTACGAATATTTTGGTGATAGTGAATCTGCTACTGATATCATCAATCGCGGTGACCTGAAAAAGGGAGATTTCAGTACCTGGTGGTTTTCAGATAGCCGCCTTGTGGCAGCTTTTGTTATGAGTTCACGACCCAAGGAAGAAGGAGAAATGGCAAGAGAATGGATTCGTAACAGATCCAGAGTTGATAAAGATAAAATTGGCAATACAGATAAAAAAATGAAAGAGCTTGAATTGAACTAAAAGAGAAATCAATCAAATATTTTTTCAGATGATAAATTAATCATTGCGAAGTATAAGAACTTCGTACTATTTATTAACCTTTAAATTATAAAGCTATGTTGGTATTTTTACAAATATTTTTCTCAGTCTTACTTGCACTCCTGGTAGGTAGTTTTTTCTATTACGTATTTAAGTATACCGGTCCGTGGGGTAGTTTCTGGACTTTTTTACTGATTCTGATACTTGCAGGACTTGCGGCATCAGTGTGGATAGAGCCTTTTGGACCGCCAATATATAATGTGGCATGGGCACCCATACTGGTTGTTATTCTTCTATTTGCGCTATTGCTTGCTGCTGCTTCCCCACCAAGTTACCGAACCGGTTATCACAAGGAAGAAAATGTACCCGAACCGGGCGAAAAAGATACTCCCGTACTGGCCATAAGTGCAGTATTCTGGATTTTCCTTGCCGGTTTGCTGATCGCTGCGCTAATAGGAATTTTCAGGTAATCATTTTTCATATAAAAATCAACTGACATGTTCAAAATACTTTCTTTTACAAAAGGCAAAGTAATTGCCTTCAGAGCCGAAGGAAAAATTGAAATGGCCGATTATGACAAGATCAATGCTCTGCTCGAAAAAACAAAACGGGAGTATGAAAGGGTTGGGTTAAACATTGTGTAAAATCTTCTACAGTTTTGTAGAGATTGAGCGAAGTTCAATAATAGCTGAATCTGGTAAAACCCAGCTTAACTGAATTATTAATTTTTGATTAAATAAACCATGCATTTCACTAAAGAAGGGCTGTATCAATTTTTTCAAGTTGATAAATAAGGATAATGACTCAATGCAGTTTACAATACTTTTTTTATTGTCAATAAATGGTATTGTTTTTCTAATACATTAAATACTTTTTTAAACTAAAAATAGGAGATTAAATTATGATTGTAAAAGTAATTGAAGTTATTGGAGTATCTGGCAAAGGATTTACAGAAGCAACAGAAAATGCTGTTACAGAAGCAGCAAAAACTGTTAGTAATATCAAGTCAATTTATGTAAAGCATATGAATGCAAATGTTGAGAATAACAAAATTGTATCATATGCTGTAAACGCCAAGATTTCTTTTGAGGTAAAAGGTAAGGAGATGTCTTAGTAAGCGAAAATTTCAAATATTACCAGGGTTGCAGGTTTACATTGCAACCCTGGTTTTTTATTCAATACCCAGTTCTTTGATTTTGTTGTAAAGGGTTTTACGATCAATATTTAATAACCTGGCAGCCTCCGATTTATTATTATTTACTTCTTTTAATGCGTTTTCTATGGTTGTTTTTTCAGCCAACTGAGCCGCGTCCCTGAGATTGAAAACAGCAGGTTGTTTTTCAGTAGCAGGCGAATTAGGGTTCTCGTTTATTATTTCATCAGGTAAACATGGGGCAGTTATTATATCATTTTCAGTAACAAGCACACTCCTTTTTATTACATTCCTTAATTCACGAAGGTTACCATACCAGGTATAGTTTTTAAAAATTTCTTTCACATCATCATCAAAACCCTTAACAGTTTTATTGAGATCTGCGTTGGCCTGTTCAATAAACTTACTGGCAAATAATAAAATATCATCACCACGTTCACGAAGGGGAGGAAGTTCCAGTTTAAATTCATTGATCCTGTGATACAGATCTTCACGAAAACTTTTTTTAATAGCCTGATCTTTAAGGTTGCTGTTTGTTGCTGATATGAATCGCAGGTCAACAGGAATGGATTTTGTGTCGCCAACACGTGTAATAACTTTATACTGTATTGCCCGAAGCAGTTTTACCTGGGTTTCGTAAGACAGATTTCCTATCTCATCCAGAAAAATTGTACCACCACTCGCCTGCTCAAAGTATCCTTTTTTATCAGATATTGCACCCGTAAATGAACCTTTTACATGACCAAAAAGTTCGCTGCTGGCAAGTTCTTTAGGAATTGCCCCACAATCTATTGCAATGAATTTTTTTTCTTTCCGTTTGCTCAGATTATGGATCATCCTGGCAACATACTCCTTACCCGAACCCGTTTCTCCCTGAATAAGAACAGACATATCAGTTGGGGCAACCAGTTTTGCCTGGTCAATCAATTCGATCATTTTACTGTAATTGCCTGTTAAAAAGTCGTCAGTAATTACAGATGCTTGATTTTGCTTACTCTTTATGGCTTTTTTTACCAGGTCGTTGATTATATCAGGATGAATAGGTTTGGTTATGTAATCAAACGCGCCGGATTTGATGCTGTTTACAGCAGTACGAATTGCTGCATAAGCTGTCATCATAATGACTACAGAATCAGGTGCTGTTTTTCTTATGTGCAATAAAAGTTCGGTTCCATCAATATCAGGTAAACGAATATCGCACAAAATCACATCAAAATGGGTTTTCTGTAAAAGCGGTATTGCAGGTTTCCCTTTAATTAACTTGTGTGTTGTATATCCTTCTTTTCTGAAATAATTGTCCAGTAAATTTAAAATGTAGGGGTCATCATCGATGATCAGAATTGATTCCTTCATTTCCTCAGTTGTAAAGATGAATGGTAAAAATAGGTATTATTCAGGACAATTTCCTGATCAATAATTATTCAGGAAATTTCGCTTTATAACTTTTAATTGATTTTATTCCTTTTTGAAGTTCATTTATAGCTGTTT
>JBHEOF010000046.1:14045-14468 GCA_046261715.1 Bacteroidales bacterium | reverse complement strand
ATCTTTATTAATCTTTATGGCATATGCCACAATTTTTTGATAAAGTGTTTCTTCCTGATAGGGTTTTAAGATGATAGAATCTATTCCTGACTGCATGTATGTTTCAACTTGTTTTTTCATAGCATTGGCAGTCATGGCAATGATCATAGTTTTCTGATGACCTTCAAGGTCTTCTTCTATATTTCTTATCTTCTTGGTTATTTCTATTCCATTATAATCAGGCATATTGATATCGAGAAAAATAATATCATAACGACCTTTTTTAAACTTCTTCATTGCACTGATACCGGAATTGGAAAAATCGGTTTTTACTCCGAATTTATCCAGAATAATTCTACCCAGCAAAAGATTTACCGGATCATCATCCACAAAAAGTACACGCAACTGATCGAGAGGCAAATGTTTTTTCTTTTCCTGTTTTAT
>JBHEOF010000046.1:0-14035 GCA_046261715.1 Bacteroidales bacterium | reverse complement strand
GGATTTAATATCTGATTTGCTGGCTTTTCTGAAATTCAGGAAGAAACTAAAAGTTGATCCTTTACCGGGTGTGGAATCTACTTCAAGGGTACCTCCCATTGATTCAATCAGGTCCTTACTTATGGTAAGTCCCAGTCCGCATCCTGCATATTTTCTTCCGTGTGTAATATCCACCTGATGAAATGGTTTGAAAATATTTTTTATTTCATCAGTATCTATTCCAATTCCTGTATCTGTTATTTCAAATTTTATGGTTTTATGATGCTTAGTACTTTTTGTGTGCATACATTTTATTGAAACATTTCCTTTTCGGGTAAATTTTAATGCATTGTTGGCCAGATTTATCAATATCTGCCTGAGTTTTGAAGGTTCTCCAATCAAAAATTCATCATTTAAGGATTCGCACTGGATTTTAAACTCCAGGTTTTTTACTTTATATTTTATTTTTAAAACGTCATCAATTTCTTTTAGAATAGATCCAATTTTAAAAGTTTCCACATCATGATCAATTCGACCCAAATCAATTTTTGATAAGATCAGTATGTCATTAATAATAGAAAGCAGGTGTTTTGATGCGTTGCTGACAATCTGAAGGTAATCAAACTGTTGATGTGTTAGGCGGGTTTCTTTAAGTTGCTCTGTAAAACCTGAGATTGCATTAAGAGGCGTGCGGATTTCATGCGACATTTTGGCTACAAAATTATCCTTGGCCCTATTGGCTTCTTTTGCCTCGTTCGTTGTTTCCTGTAATTTTTTCTCTATGAGTTTGGTTTCAGTTATATTTTGTATGATGAGAATACAAAGAGGCTGATTCTCGCTTTTTGTAAGTGGTATTATCCTTACAGAAAACTGATTTTTATTTGCTGTAAATTCCCGGCTTACGGGTGTGGATTCAAAGCCAATTTTAAGCAGGGGATTTATAATTTCTTCAATTTCTTTTGGAAAAATTGTTGAAATACTTTTATGGGTTTCATTCATTTCACCCCAGCCTTGCATTTGTGCTTCAGTACCTAGTTTGCATAGCACTTCGTAAGAACTGTCAATAAGCAATACTTCAAGCCCGGGTATATTTTTTGCAAGAATACTATAGTAATCTAAGCTCGTCATAAAATGTCCGTTTATCTTGATTAAAAAATTTTAACAGTCATTAATTTCCTATCTGAAATACAACTGTTGAATAAGTTCCACAACATCAAATATATGAGATTTTTCCTGACTTATCAAGTATCTGTAAACTAGATTCTTATAATATTCATTTTTGCTCATTTTACTATGGCACAGAAATAGTTTAATAAAGATGTAAAAAATAAACTTTATGCAACTGAATAAAATACTGATTCCAACAGAACTTAATGAACTATCCGATGTTGTGGTGGATTTTGCTGTAGATTTCGCCAAACAAATCCAGGTCGATGAAATCGTACTCCTGAATCTTATAATCCCGGCTCATGTACAAACTCTGACAGCTTCGGGTGATGCCATTGATGCCAATGGAAAACTGGCTGTGCAAATGAATGATAAGATAATGGAACACCACAAAGAACTTATTGAAAAGCAGGCAAAGCGACATGCCGGTTCACATGTGGAAATTTATCCTCATGTAAGATTTAATACCAGTAAATCGGATCTCAACCGGTATATGAAAGAATTTGAAGCAGATCTTATTATTGCAGGCAGCCGCGATAAGCTTAGTTTTATGGAAGTTCTTCTTGGTTCATCTACCGAAAAAATGATCAGGAAGATTGATTATCCTATGATCATTATTAAAGACCAACCTGTAAAATCAGAGATACGCGAAATTGCACTGGCAATTGATATTGATGAAGGCGAAGAACAGGAAGGTATTGACGAAATAATCGCTTTTGCCGGTCTGCTTAATGCACAACTACAGCTTTTACATGTGATTACCGATGATAAACCTGAAGCACCTGAGGCCATAGATGCTTTGCAGAAAATTGCGAAAAGAAAAAAAATGAAGAACTATGCCATAAATGTTGTTGAAAATCACAGCCTGGAAAATGCATTACATACTTTCACCCGCATACAAAACCCTGACATGATTGCTTTGCTTAATCAGGGTAAAGGAAAACTGCATAAGCTGATATTCGGCAGCCATACGGAAGATGTGCTGAAAGAAGCTGAGAAACCGGTTTTTATCGGCAAAATGTATTAGATAGAATTTCTTTTCACGCAGCGTTTATTATTTCTTTTCCTATTTTTGCCCTTTTAAAAGGTGAAATATCTATGGAAAAAAACGGAGATCCCAAACTTTACGCTCTGCTTGAAGAACTGAATATTCCTTATGAATACTACGCCCATCCTCCTGCACCCACCATTGAAGAAGCAGTAAAATACTGGAAAGACCTTGATGCCACCCATTGTAAGAACCTGTTTTTCCGCAATCACAAAGGAAACCGGCATTATCTTGTAATACTTGATCACAGGCAGGATCTCAATATCCGTGATCTTGAAAAGCGGCTTAAGCAGGGAAAACTCACCTTTGCATCACCCAGGCGAATGATGAAGTACATGGGTATTGAACCCGGATCGGTTAGTCCGCTGGCACTCATCCATGACACAGAACACCACGTACATCTTTTTCTGGATGAAAACCTGAAAAACAGCAAAACCATCAGCTTTCATCCATGTATCAACACTGCTTCACTGGTTATTAGGTACGATGACTTTATGAAGTTCCTGAACCACCTGGGCAATAACTGGGAGTATGTGAGGATGTATGATTGATGTGATGAAAGGATATTTCTTAACCGGGAAATTTCTTAAGGTGTGTTTAACCGGCCCTTACTAATTTCTATTATAATAAGATTAATTAATTTGAAGTCTTTTCAGGCAGTTAACCCCCGGTTGATAAAATCATTCAATGGCTTTATTTTTTTTAAAATTTCAGTAACAACTTCCACACCCTTCGGATCAGTCAATAGTTTATTATCCAGTGGTTTTGTGGCAGTAAAACTTTTGTATTTCAACAAATCGATTGCGGGATGTTCGGCATCATAACCTTTGGGAGGGCGAGACAATACAACTTTCTCATCGCTGTCAAGGCCATGAAATGTATCAGCAAAATCTTTGGAACCAAGAATTTCTTCCAGATCTTCGTAGAAACCGGAAATTTCGGCCCTGATCTTTTTCAAGGCTTCACTTCCGGGCATATAAATGCCACCCCCTGCAAATGAACCGGCCTGTTCATCAAGGTGCACATAGTAGGCTGCAAATTCCATCCTTTTTCCATAAGGGCTCATGATAATGCTCAAATGGGTTTTGTAGGGTGTTTTATCTTTGGAAAAGCGAATATCCCGATTGATACGAAAGGTGCAATCTTTAATCTGAAGATGTGAAAGAGATTTATCAAAATTCTGCATCTTCAGCAGAATTTCTTCAATAAGACGGTGATAGTCTTTTTTAACTTCTTCATATTTGTGACGGTTTTCATCGAACCAGGCTTTGTTGTTATTCTTCCTTAGCTCACGGAAGAATTGTAGTGTATTGTTGCTTAGCATATATCTCTCTTTTCCATTTTTTGAATGTTTTCTGACCTTAAAATTACAAAAAAAGAGGCTGTCTCAAAAATGCTTTATGGTCGTTGAGTCTGTCGAAACGACTGCTGAATATCAGATAGATAAGCGCTTCGATAGGCTCAGCGTCCAGGCTACATGCTACTTCTGAGACAGCCACTGATTATGAAAACACAATAGAAAGGTCGGAGTATTTTTTTTAAATAACTAATTTAGTTGCATATCATTAATCGCAAAAAAAAATTCATATCTTGCAAGGTATATTGTTTCATTGGCAGAAGAAGTAAATTATTTTAACCTGGATTTCATCTTTGAAAAAATTCCTTGATTCTTACAAAAAGATCGTATTTATGAAAAGGACAGAAGCAAAAACCGGCATTTTAATCCTTGTAATAGCAGGTATTTTGACAGCTTCATGCAACAGAGAAAAATTTCCCGGATCCGATGATATTCATATTACCTGGGAAGTAATAAGCAACACCTATGATAAAGATCAGGCAGCTGTAAAGGCTGAATTTACTATCGGTAACAAAAGCGAGGTGATTCTTACCGATGAAAACTGGAGTTTATATTATAATCAATCCCCCCGCTTTGTTTTGAATCCGGGAGATTCTTCCGGAACACAGGTTGAACACATTAGCGGCGATTGGTATCGTATATTTCCCGCGGAAGGATTTGAACTACTGCCCGGAGAAAAATTTTCTCTTACTTATGAAAGCAGGTACTGGTGGATAAAGGAATCGGATGCACCCCACGGATTGTATTTTGTTTTTACCAACAGCCGTGGAAAAGAAACAATAGTTACTGCAGATAATTTTACGATAGTTCCTTTTGAACGCACTGAACAACTCAGCCGTCATTTCAGGGATGAAACTCCTGTTCCCACACCGGAGATACTTTTCCACCAGAATAAAAATCTGAAAGAGTTGCATCCATCTTATATTCCGCCAATCGTTCCAACTCCTGTTTTCTACGTTGCTACAGGTGAAAAGGCAGATTTTACTGAAGATTTTACCATTCATTTTGCTCAGGAGCTTCAATCAGAGGCGTTGCATCTGCAAAAAATGCTGAAAGATATTTTCGGGTGGGAACTGGCATTAACAGAGGGGCATTCTGATGAGGACTTTAGCATCAATTTAATGGTTGAAGATGTTGTTGTAAACGGAAAGTCGGAAAGCGCTTATAAGTTGGAAATAAACGAATTCGGAAATATTTACATTCGTGGCACAGATCCATCAGGAGTATTTTATGGGATTCAAAGCCTGATAGCACTGCTCCCCCTGGAAGCTTTTTCAAATCAGGATATAGATAACATCGGACTGCCTTTGGTTAAGATTGAAGATGTACCTCGGTTTGGTTACCGGGGAGTTCATGTAGATGTGTCGCGTAACTTCTTTCCCAAAGAAAGCATCCTTAAAATGATTGATATACTTGCTTTCTATAAAATAAATACCCTGCACATGCACCTTACCGATGATGAAGGCTGGCGGCTTGAAATAAAAACCTTGCCAGAACTTACTGAAGTAGGAGCACAACGCGGACATACCGGCAAAGATGCAGCAGCTTTGCATCCTGCTTTCGGTTCGGGGCCGTTTCCATATGCACCGGATAAATCAGGAAGTGGCTTTTACACACAGGAAGATTTTGTTGAGATTTTGCAATATGCGTATCAAAGACATATTCGCGTGATACCTGAGATCAATATGCCGGGCCATGCCAGGGCAGCCATTAAATCCATGGAAGCACGATACAATTATTATATGGATAGGGGAGATGAAGAGGCTGCTGAAGAATTTCGCCTTATTGATCCTGATGAAACATCAGAATATCTTTCTGCCCAGCTTTACAATGATAATGTGGTAAATGTGGCCAGAGAATCGACGTACCGGTTTTTCGAAACTGTGTTGGATGAAGTGATTGAAATGTATGAAAAAGCAGGAGCTCCGCTTGAAATTATACATGTGGGTGGAGATGAAGTACCTAGGGGTGCGTGGTCAGCTTCGCCAATGATTGAGGAACTGATGGAAAAGCTGGATCATATTAATAACCCCAGGAATATGCATTCCTGGTTTACGGAAAGAACCCTGGAGATCATTACAGCCCGGGGTTTGAAAATGGCAGGTTGGGAAGAAGTGGCACTGAAAGACGATGCGGCAGGGAACAATATTCCCAATATAACTTTTGCCGATGGAAATGTAATTCCCTATGTGTGGAATAATCTCCGGGGTGCGCAGGATCTCGCGTACAGACTTGCAAACAGAGATTTCCCTGTTGTACTTTGTCATGTTACTTCATTTTATTTCGATCTGGCATATAATAAAGATCCGGAGGAAACCGGTCTTTACTGGGGAGGTTTTGTAAAAACACGGGATGCCTGGCATTTTAATCCGTATGATGTTTTCAAATCCACTACAGAGGATAATATGGGACGTCCCATTAACATTGATACAGAATATCGATATATGGATCGCCTGAACCCTGCGGCGAGGGAGAATATCTTAGGAGTTCAGGCTCAGCTATGGAGCGAAACGATTGTAACTCCTGATTTACTGGAATATTATCTTCTGCCCAAACTGATAGGTTTCGCCGAAACGGCATGGGTAAAGAAAAGGATCTGGGAAAATACACCCGGCCATAATTTCAGAAACCGGCAGGTACAAACAGAATGGAATGCTTTCGCCAATGCTTTGGGAAAAAGAGAGTTACCCCGTCTTGCTTACTTATTTGGTGGATTTAATTACCGGGTTCCCACACCAGGAGTAGTTCTTTATGATGGCTTCCTGGAAGCCAATACTGAATTTCCGGGTTTACAAATAAGATATACTGTTGATGGTTCTGAACCTGGTCCTGAGTCTGCTCTTTTCACCGGAAAGATAAAACTTAGTGTTGATTCGTTAAGGGTAAAGACTTTTGATACAGCCGGCCGGTCGAGCCGCACATTGTTTGTGGAAAGTAATCCGGTAATGCCTTAAGATCAAAATCAACCGTTTAATCCTTTACCTTTCTGTAAATAGTAAATCAATAACTCAGATAGAACCTGATCTGAGGGTTTAATTTCTATCCCAACTTTGCCAACACGCACACTCACTCTTAATCTCAACCTTAATCTCAACCTTACCTGTTTGCAAAGTGCACATTATCAATCAGTACGGTTGCGGCTACTATTTCTCCATCAGCATCTGCCGGATTCCAGAGAGCAAAGGGTATGTTCAGTTGAATGAGATCCAATCCTGCGAAATCACTCAAGGGAATGGCATATTCAACAAACCCGTTGGTCAGTTCAGTACTTGCATAGTCAACCAGGAAAATGGCAGCATTTGTGGATGGACTTTCCAGCTTAACTTCGGCGTCCACCAGGCTTTCAGGTTTATTGAGTGCAAATACCAGGTGTGTATAATCACTTAGGTTCTTTTGCTGTTCCATGAGGAAATAGGCTCCGCCCCATGTACCACCAGGAAAATCAAAAACCAGGCTCAGTTCACCGTCTATGGCATTATCTGATGTATCAATATAAGGTTCGCCACCACCACCAAATGCGATAACTTCCAGGTTACCAAGCACATCAAATCCGTCCTTTATAGCGTTATCAGCAATATTTGGTTCTGTGGTTTGTCCCAGTGTTTCTTCTTCAATATCAAGAGTGGGTTCAGCAGGAGGGTTAAATCCTTCTTTTTCGAAAACTCTCACATAATCAACATACATGCTTTGCGGAAAAGAAGTTGTTTCATCGGGATATCCGGGCCAGTATCCGCCAATTGCTAAATTCAGAACGAGGTAGTGACTGCGGAGAAATTCCTTCATATCTTCTTCAATAATAGTAACTTCTTGATATTTTTCTCCGTCCACCAAAAAGCTTAATGTTTCAGGCGTCCAGTCGAGAGTAAAAACATGGTAATCTTCATTGAATCCGGAACCTGATTTTTCATACATTCCCTGGCTCTCACCTTTTCGGTTTTCACCATCCACATAATGAATTGTACCATATATTTTTGAGGGTTCATGACCCAGCATTTCCATGATATCTATCTCACCACATCCCGGCCAGTCAACAACATCACGGTTATCGCCCAGCGTCCATATGGCAGGCCATATACCCTGACCTTCAGGTAATTTTGCTCTTACGTCAATTCTTCCGAAACGTGTGCTGAAAAGTCCGTTAGTAGTAAGTTTTGCAGATGTAAAATCATTTTCTCCCTGTTTAACGGCGGTAATGATCAATGCTGAATTATCACCATCCTGATCTACCCTGGCGTTTTCGTCGTTGTCGGTATAAATTTGCAATTCATTGTTGCCCCATCCGGCAGGCAATCCATAATCGGTTCCGTCTCCTGTCTCGAAAGTCCATTTCAAGGGATCAATCTGACCATCATTAAATTCATCATTCCATACAAGAACATAACCTTCGGGAGTTTCAATCTGATCAATGGGTTCTGTATCATTATCATTGCAAGAGTATGCAGCTACCAGAAAAATTGCCGGCAGAAAGATTCTTATTGTTTTTTTCATTTTTATGGGATTAGCGTTTAATTTTTAAAAATAGTTTGAAGAAAAAAAATTAACAACTCAGGGGTTTCATCTAAATTACATCCAATGACAAATTTAATACATCTTAAATACATCTTTTATTAATAAAATGTTTAATGCCTGGCATTAAAGTAAACAACGAAATTTGACTAAAATATTGTATGTAAAGTCTTTTCATATACTGCACATCATCGGTAGCATCTTATTTTTGTTAATTTTACCATATTTACTAAACTCAATATTTTATTAAACTATGAAAGCAAAGTTTATACTGGCAATTGTAATGCTTATGATGAGTTCCAATCTGATTTTAGCACAAAAACCTGGTATCATTCCCGAACCCCGGGTCTGGGAAAATAAACGTGGTAATTTCAGATTTGGCGACAACATTGATCTGTTTGTGCCACGCGGCGATGATCAAATGATGTTTGGTGCAGTTTTTCTGGAATCTTATCTTAAGCGTATTCCTGATGTAAATGTGCAGATTCATGATTATCAGCAGGGACAGGAGTTGTCTGCACGTGGTATTGTGCTGGCCCTGGATCAGCAAAGTAATACTCCTGAACGTTATGTTATGGATATTACTTCCCGCAGGATACTTATTACCGGTGATGATGCAAGAGGTGTTTTTTACGGCATCCAGAGCCTTCGGCAGCTTTTGCCTGCTGAACTGGAGCAGCCTCAGCTGGCCGCACAGTTAAGTAATGTAAGAGTTTCAAACATATACATTGAAGACTACCCTGAGTTTCCCTACCGCGGAATGCATCTGGATGTGGCCCGACATTTTTTTGATGTGGATTTCATCAAAAAATACATCGACCTGATGGCACTTCATAAAATGAATACTTTTCACTGGCACCTTACGGAAGATCAGGGCTGGCGCATTGAAATCAAGAAGTACTCGCTGCTTACCGAAATTGGAGCGTGGCGTAAGGAAACGCTTATCGGCCATGGTGGTCGTCCGCCGTTTGAGTATGATGGAAAACGTTACGGCGGTTATTATACCCAGGATGATGTGCGCGAAATTGTGACTTACGCTGCAGAGCGACACATAACTATTATCCCTGAAATAGAAATGCCCGGCCATGCCACTGCAGCCCTGGCAGCTTATCCCGAACTGGGTTGCACAGGCGGCCCCTACGAAGTAATTACCCGATGGGGTGTATTTGAAGATGTTTTCTGTGCCGGTAATGATGAAACATTTGAATTTCTTGAAGATGTACTGTCTGAAATAATTGAACTTTTTCCATCGCAATACATCCATATTGGTGGAGATGAATGCCCCAAAACCCGCTGGAAAGAATGCCCTGAATGCCAGGCGCGCATCCGGGAAGAAGGTCTGGCCGATGAATATGAACTGCAAAGCTATTTTATAAGACGAATAGAAAAGTTTCTGCTTTCCAAAGGCCGTAATATCATTGGCTGGGATGAAATACTGGAAGGAGGACTTGCGCCCCGGGCAACCGTAATGTCGTGGCGTGGTGTAAGAGGCGGCATAGAGGCAGCGCAAATGGGTCACGATGTGATCATGACCCCCACAAGTCATTGCTATTTCGATTATTACCAGGCCGACCCCGAAACCCAGCCGCTGGCAATCGGCGGCTATCTCCCCCTGAGCAGGGTATATGAGTTTAATCCCATTCCGCTTGATTTGAGCGATAAAGAAGCCAAACACATACTTGGAGCCCAGGGCAATGTTTGGACAGAATACATGAAAACTTCCGGCCATGTCGAATACATGGCCTACCCGCGAGCGATTGCTTTGGCCGAAATTTTATGGACACCCAACCGGAAACACGACTTTAAAAATTTCACCCAAAGACTTAGTCACCATTTTAAAAGATTGGATGCACTAGGGGTGAATTATTTTAAAGAATAGTTTATGGTCATTGAGCCTGTCGAAATGACTTTGTTTAGAAATACGATTTTGTATTTTATTCCATCAAGCTTTTGCTGCAAATTGCAAACTTCTCCTTTAAGGGGGATGGGGGGTATTGCTTGCTAAAACTAAGGAATCAGATTAAATGAACCTCCGCATTACAAATAAAAAATCCCGGATGAGTTTTCAGATTCATCCGGGATTTTTTATCATATTCGTTTTTGATCAATTTCTTACATTCCGTTCTCGTGTCCAGGCTGTGGAGCGACCCATAAATCGCATACCCATTACAAATCCCTTGATCTTGAGTGTGTTGTTATCGTCAAGCCACATGTAAGCATCATAGGTCTTTCCGTTTTCGGGATCGTAAATGGTTCCATTCTTCCATTCTTTGGCTTTGGCATCCCAGTCAAAATCCTTGAGCAATTTTATGCCTTTAAGGGGTCGGTTTCTGAGGCCAGGCTCAGGGTTATCCTTATCGGTTTTTGCTCTCCCGTTTTCATCCAGTGGCTCATCCAGCCAAACCAGTTTACCTTCATATTTGCCTGCTGAATTCTTGTAAATTTCAACCTGCGAAGTTTTTTTCTCGGTAAGCCATATGCCCACAACCTTGTCGGCCTGGCTGTATGCATTCACCGCAAAAAATGCAATGAACAGAAATGTAAAAATCTTTTTTTGTACCATAAATGTGTTTTTTGGGGTTTGCGTTTTTTCTGATTTGATTTTCTTGAATAACGAACGCATAAAAGTACAGATTTTGTTTTATAAAATGAATCAGGATAGAATTTTTTAAAACTCCTTCTTTTATCCTGAAATGAAGTTGGGTTGACTGAGTTTTGTTATTTTTGTGTTTCAGGATCTTCAGAATTGAAAAACGATAAACTGAATTTATGCAACAAACCCATACAGAAACCTTCCTGGAAAAATTAATTCAGGCCTTTCAACAGGAAAAACTGGTAAAGATTACTCTTAGCAAACCCAGGGATAAAAAGTCTGACCTGAAAAATATCATTATTGTACCGGTGAAGCTCAAAAAGGGGCTGTTGCTCAGTTTTGTATACCGTTATACCACACGCGATATTACAAAAAACTTTGATGCGGAGGAAGCAACGGAAAACATCCTGCAGTCCATAGAAAAGGATTTTTCCCTTGCGGATATGTACACGGCAGAAGAAAATCTGAAACTCATGGTTTCTCCTTCGGGTAAAGTAAAGCTGAAAACCCATGCGGTGATCGTTCCTGTGCCGGTTTCTTTTTCCCACGACCGGAAAAAGGAACGATTGCTGGAAGCGGCAGATAGTATCTTCCTGCGCGAACTGGGCGTAACCAACCACATGGGTGAAGTGAAGCATGATATGAAGGATAAATTCCTGCAGATCAATCGCTACCTGGAATTACTGCAACCGGAGATCAAACAATTACCGGCCACTGAAGTGCTTAAAATTGCCGATATGGGTTCCGGCAAGGGATATCTTACTTTTGCCCTTTACGATTACCTGGTAAACAGGGTAGGGGTAAATGTGGAAATGACCGGTGTAGAGTTTCGCGACGACCTGGTAAAAACCTGCAATGACATTGCAATCAACTGCGGATTTGTAAACCTTGAATTCAATAAAGGCACTATTGAAGATGCAGAAATTGATGATCCGGGTATTCTTATTGCCCTGCACGCATGCGATACAGCTACCGATGAAGCCATTTACCGTGGCATAAAAGCAGGTTCATCGCTTATCGTTTGTGCCCCCTGCTGCCATAAACAGATCCGAAAAGAATTATCCGTAACCAGCGAAATGGGAGCCATTTTAAAACACGGCATCCTGAAAGAACGACAAGCCGAGATCATCACCGATGGCCTGCGGGCCCTGTTTTTGGAAGCTCACGGTTATAAAACAAAGGTTTTTGAATTTATCTCCACCGAGCACACCCCGAAAAACCTGATGATCGTTGGAAGAAAAATTTCATCCGGCAAATCAGCCAGGGATAAGGCACTCAAAAACATTCAGAAAATCAAGGAAATGTTTGGAATAGGGGAGCATTATCTGGAGAAGTTGTTGAAAGATCAGATCTCACAGTGACGGTTCCACTCCTAATGACCCCGCCACTTTAGGGCTCTGTGGTCAGACGAATTCAGCTCGTCAGACCAATAGTTTAGCCAGCACCAACCCGAACCAAACCCAGCTAAGCGGAATTTGCAACCGACCGCAGGGAGCTCAACGAAGTTAATTCCGCTTAATCCTCCACCAATATTTGAGAATTTTCCTATATTTACCCGTCCAAAACACCAAACCAACCAAATGCTCCACTACACCTACACCGCCAACGGCCAGAAGATCAGTCAGCAGCTTGAAGATGATGGCCGCCTGGGCACCCGCCGCGAATATGCCGGGCCGTTTGTGTATGTGAACAGTGCCCTGGGTTGGGTAAATACAACCTATGGCCGTATAGTGGCATTGCCCAGGGGTGGATTTCATAAAGAACTACACCTGAGCGATCATTTGGGTAACACCCGCATGGTACTTGAAGAAATTGACAGTAAATACGAAGTGGCGCAGGAAGCCGCCTATTACCCCTTCGGCCTTGCTATCCCCACCCAAAGTTTTGCCCTGCCCAACGAGAATGACACCTACCAAAACCGCTACCTCTACAACGGCAAAGAATACCAGGATGATTTTGAGCTGAATTGGTATGATTACGGGGCGAGATTTTATGACCCGCAAATTGCAAGGTGGCATAGTGTGGACCCGTTATCAGAGTTATATTATTCATGGTCTCCCTATAATTACATATTAAATAATCCTATTAAATTTATTGACCCCAATGGTATGTGGGTAGAGACTGCTGAAGGGTATACTACTGATGACCCTGATGAAATCAAAGCATACATGGATTTTATGCGATCTCAACATCAAAAACAAAGCAATAACAATAAAAGAGAAAATAGGGGAAAGAAAATTGATTTCTCTGAAATAAAGGATAAAGCAAAAGAAAACCCTTGGGGAGCTGCCGGAGCAGCACATGCTGCAGGATACTCTCTTGATGCTGGCCAAGTTGGAGCACTTTACGATGGTCGTGATATTGCTACTGATGCTGATTATGATAGTGCCGATAGAGCTTTTATGTTGGGAGTATCAACTATAGTATTGTTGCCAGGCGGTGGTGGGGCACTTGTTGGCAGAGCTGTAATTAAAGGGGGAAAAGTGGTCTTTAGAAATGCACCACGAGCCTATAACTCAGTAGCGGCAGCAATAAATTCTCTTAAAGATATAGGAATGCATGGTTATGTTTTATTAGAAAGTAGCGTTGCGGCACAGGGTTTTGCCGGTATTGCTCAAGGGCTTGGAGAATATTATTTCCAATTGCCTCCGGGGAGTGTAGACCATCCATTTGTTATTACTCATATTTCATCTGAGACAACAAAATCTTTTCTTTTTTTCTTGTTAAACGAGCAATAAACAGCAGAATACCTTATGATAAAGTTGAAATTATTATTAAAAACATTTATTAGTTTTTTAGTGATTTTTATTGCGCTAATCTTACTTACAAAAATTGGGGGCCCATTAACTTTATATCCTCCAATTGACAGACAACCCATGCCTTGGAATGAAATTTATGGTGAACTCCCCAGGCTTGTCTCAGCTTCGATTGCAATTTCTGGTATAGCTTATTTGATTTTATAATGGGATTGGTTTAGTAAAAACAAGAATAAAGAACAATAAATCAAAATAATGTTCTCCATTTAGTTATTGGTTTTAGGAATTACTCCACGTGAAATTTCTCTTTTACATCAACGCCTGCAACTTCGTTTTAGTAATAAACGCATCCCGAAAGGTGTAAATCATCTTTTTTTCTTCCGGGTTTGTCTGGAAATTATTTTAATAAGGCGGTCATACAGAGCTCGCCGGACCAAAGGGTTGCAATTATTGAAGTAAGTTCCAGGGCTCGGTTCATTTTATCCACTTCCGCAAGGCGGTTGAGCATCTCTTTGCTGATTTGTTTTGCCAGCTCGCTTTGCGACCTCAAGTTAATTTGATATTTTTACCAACTAAAAAGGCAAGAATGAGCAAGAAAAATCAACCTTCGGTTATCCCTGATGAAATTG
>JBHEOF010000045.1:0-25709 GCA_046261715.1 Bacteroidales bacterium | reverse complement strand
AATTTATAGCGGATATGACACCTATTGAAGCCATGGAATTCCTGATGGGAAAAATTAAACATACAAGATCAAATGAAGAGTTCCTTTTATCGATGAATGGATAAAGGATACAGGTTCAGAAAGCTAAATTCCTAAAACATTCAGGAACTCAAATTACAAAGGGCTGCGTTTGCAGCCCTTTGCTTTTTTACATGGGAAGTTTACGTTTTTTCAGCCGCAATGAATTTAATACCACCACAACATCTGACAGTGCCATAGCTGCAGCAGCAATCATAGGACTTAACAGACCGATTACAGCAAGTGGTATGGCCAACACATTATAGATAAAGGCCCAGAAGAGGTTTTCTTTGATGGTACGCTGGGTAACGCTTGCTGAGCCAAATGTTTTGGATAATAAGCTCAGGTTACCCTTTAACAAAACAACATCAGCTGATTTTACCGCTACCTGCGTAGCATCACTCATACTGATACCCACATAAGCTTTGGCCAGAGCAGGCGCATCATTGATACCATCGCCAACCATGGCAACTTTGTATTTTGAAGAAAGCTCCTCAACGATCTGAAGTTTCTCATCAGGACGCTTTTCAAAATAAATTTCATCAATTCCCAATTTTGAAGCAATATCCCTGCAATTCTTCTCTCTGTCACCACTAAGTAAAACTGTTGTTATTCCTCGTTTTTTCAAATAATCAATAGCTTCTTTTGCCTCAGGTTTTATTTCGTCTTCAATATCAACCCATCCAATGAGTTTATCGTTCATTGTGATGTATATGCTGTGTGCATTATCACTGGTAAGTGAGCGGACAGTATCGTACGATCCTGCTTTAAATACATTTCCTTTTTTATCCCAGGCAGTAAGTCCCAATCCTTTCTCTTCCTCTACTTTCTCAAATGAAATGGGTTCGGCACCTTTAAATTCCCTTACTATTGATTTGGCAATGGGGTGAGAAGAATGCTTCTCCATACTGTATAATAATGCGACCAGGCTTTGCTGACTTTTTCCACCCATGGCTTCCAGGTTTTTAACCCTGAATTTTCCGGTAGTAAGGGTTCCGGTTTTATCAAATATGATCTTTTCTATTTTTGGAAATTTATCAAATACGCTACCCCCTTTAATGAGAATGCCATTTTTTGCAGTACGACCAAGACCTACCACTACAGCAGTGGGAATGGCAAGCCCCAAAGCGCATGGACAAGCAATTACCAGAACGGCCACACCGCGCATCAGGGAATCACGAAAAGGTAAATCACCTAAAAAATACCAACCAAGCAGCGTAAAAACAGCAATGGTTACCACCGTAGGGACAAACACTGCACTAATTTTATCGGCCAGGTTATGCAAACGCGGTTTGTCTTTTTGCGCATTGCGCACCATTTCAATGATCTGGGAAAGCACAGTATCTTTACCTGTGGCAGTAGTGCGGACTTTAATATTTCCTGTTTCGAGGATGGTCCCGCCAATTACCTTATCACCTTTGGTGCGATCAACAGGAACACTTTCTCCTGAAACCATTGATTCGTCAATGCTTCCATATCCCCAGTAAATTTCGCCGTCAACTGGTATTTTGTCACCGGTATTCACCAACACATATTCACCTTTTTTCACCAGCGATGCATCAACTTCTTCGATGTATTCCTGGCCTTCATTCATTTCCTGGGTAATCCGTTTGGCAGTGGTTTTCTGCAGCCGGGTAAGTTCATCAATTGCCGAAGTGGTTTTCTTAACAGAACGATGTTCAAGCATATTGCCAAGCAATACAATTGTAATGATACTGGCAGATGTTTCGTAAAACATGTATTCGTGCCCCAGCCTGTATATAGTTCCCACAAGGCTGTAAACAAATGCAGCGGTACTACCCATGAAAATAAGTACATCCATATTCGTAACACCGGCTCTTAAGCTATTAAATGCACTTTTGCCAAAATGCCAGAAACCAATAGAAAAAACTGGTATTGTCAATGCAAGTTGAAAGTAATCGTTTTGGAGCAAGTCAACAGGAATAAACATGGCCAGGATTAGCGGCACAGTAAAAATTGCACTAAACCAGAATTTCTTTTCTATGGGGCTTAACCCTTTTTTCTTATTCTTGTCCTCAATAGTATCATCTTTTCTGAATGCCACTTTGTAACCCAGGCCTTCAATAGTTTTTACAGCCTTATTAATACTATTTTCATCTGCGGTTTCAAAACGTACATCATCAGTAGTGAAATCAGCATCCACACCTGAAAACCCTTGCTTTTCAAGGGCCCTTTTGATCCCAAGTGAGCAATTGGTGCAGCTCATGCCTTCTACTTTTAACTCAACAGTATTTACAGAATGGTTTTGCATAATCTATAATTATTTAAATACATTCAGGAATTTACATACATAATTTCCTGTTAAAGTAACAATTGATTTGGGAAAGAGTTCGCCATGGAACAATGGGAACTCAAAATATTTGAACACATCAATTAAACTGCAAGTTCAGCAACAAACAGCAAATTCCTACTTACCTGAAATTATACAAAATATTTTAACTTTACCGCCATTAAATTCTATTTTATGAAAGTCATACTTCTGATAGGAGCTTATCATACCCTTGTACTTATTGGGATGGTAATGACCAAGAAACAGAAAACACTTTCTGATTATTTCTTAACCGCGTTGTTTGCTGTTTATGGCTTAACGCTGTCTTTGGGTTATATGGAAGCATATAACCTGGAACATAACTTCAGATATCCATTCTTTATCAATACCTCTCCGCCTTTTATTTTATTGCACGGACCGGCCTTATGGTTTTATATAAAATCACTTACCAGTAAAAAGTTCCGGTTTAAACCCAAATATGTTCTGCACTTCGTTCCCTTTCTGCTGATCATGACCATTATGACACTAAATGTTTATATATTACCCGGGGAAGAAAGGATTTTGGCTGTAACCGAAGAAACTTTTAAAGACAATTTAGCTTTTCCTGTTATTATTGGAATGATTGCCATATTTACACAGGGTTATTTTATTTGGGGAATTCTACTTATCAGAAAATATGACCGGAGAATTAAAGACTATTTCTCAGAAGTTTCAGATATTGACCTGAAGTGGTTAAAATTTCTGCTTGTAGCAAGTGTAATTTTCTATGCAGTTAATAGCAGTATGTATGCCATAGATTATTTTTTCGATATTCTACCCTATGATGTTTTGCTCACCACAGTATATTCTTTTGCTGCCGTATTTGTTGCTATACTCGGGTATCGGGGTTACCGGCAGGGGAATATTTTTCTTTCAAAGGAAATCCCTGAAGAACTGGATAATGAACCAGCAATCATTAGCAATGAAGAAATGATTGACAGTTCAGAGAAGGAATTTATTGATAGTCTCTTACACTTCATGAACGATAAAAAACCCCATTTAGACCCCGAACTCACAATTTCAACACTGGCAAAGGAAATGAATACTGGCAGTGATTATTTATCAGGAATTCTCAATGGAAGGCTCAACAAAAACTTCTTCGATTTTGTAAATTTTTATCGTGTGGAAGAATTTAAAAACCTTTGTAAAAATCAGTATGATAAAAATACAACCATAATGGGACTTGCCTGGGATGCAGGCTTCAATTCAAAAGCCACCTTCAACCGGGTTTTCAAGAAAACAACGGGAAAAACTCCGGGAGAATTCTTATCAAATGTAAAAACCGGTTAATCCCATTTGTAAATTAATTTCCCTGTTCTGTAAACCTTGGAAAAACAACATCAAAAACATCGCGGGTTTGCTGCATTGAATAATTTCTCCAACTCTCCGATTCAGGGTAGTACATCTCAAGTATATCTGCCTTAACACGTATTGAATCCATTGTGGATGCAAAACCATGCTGATGTCCCTGGTTTTCAAGGATCATTATGTGGATAGATTTCAATGAGCCCATGGTGGTCTGGCTGTTCAATGTACCATACTCAAAAACCATGGGATAAAATTCTTTTTCGGGATTAAGTGAGCCCACAAATCCGGCGAAATCACCCGTTACAGTGTACAAATCCAGCATCATGATTTTTTCGTAAGGAAAGCTGATCTCAGAAATAACCGGTTTCAGCAAATCAATTTGCGGTTCGGGACTTTGCCCCCCAAAATATAAACCTTCAGGATAAGTATACTGTCCCTGCAATACCGCTTGTCTTAATACAGGTAAGGAAGCTTTACGGATTTCATTGATAGCCTTTACAAAGAAAAACCGGTTTTCAAGGGAACGGACTTTTACCTTTTTCTGCGGATTAATCAGGTCATACACCTGCGAATAACCTTCATTTTTGGTCTCATATAGATCTGGTGTTGACGGGCTGTTACGGTTCATATCCAAATTATTTTCAGTCACACGACGGGTGTATTTAAAACCATAAGGGTTAACTGCGTGAATCAATAAAACACCTGTATTTTCCAGAAATTCATCACTAAGATAGTTTTCAAGAAACAACTGTTGGGCTGCATGACCTACATAACCTTCCACGCCATGAACCCCCGAACTAAGAATAAGAAGGTTTAAACTATCGCCCTGGGCGGGTATATAACAAACATCAATTGTAAGATCAGAATCTGTTTTTGATGCCACCAATAATGGAAAATACTGTACATCCTTGTAGCTGGCATACAACTCTTCTGAGAGTGACCGGAAATTATCTCTTGCCGACTCATAACTATCAGGATATAGTGCAGAATAATCTTCAGAAACCGGAAAATCATCCTTAAAACTCAATTTCCCAAAATCTAAAGAAATGTAAGAAAGAACTGCTACAATCAGTATAAGCAGTGGCAAAACTCCATATTTCAAAATCTTAGTAAGTATTTTCATTACTGCGCGTTTTTGGGTTAATTACAATGTTCATTAAAAACAACAACCATTTAAATATTTTCTTCAGTAAAGAAAAGAAAAAATTCGTTTGCATTCTCATTTTTCAACTATAACTTATAGCTGTTCTTTTTATAGTTGGGTTGGTTTTTATGAAAATGGAAATAAAATATCACAATCTTACCGGCATTCCTGTTTCATCAACCGAAGCCATTACAAAATGTGCAGAAATGGCTGTTTCCAATTCACCGGTTTTAAAATTTTCTCTGGATATTGTAACTTCGACTTTCAGTTTTACATTTCCTGACTTAATCACCCTTCCTGTTATTTCAATAAAATCACCTACTTGAACGGGTTTCAGGTAATTGACTTTCTCAACGGTTACAGTAACCATTTTTTTTCGGGTAAACCGGCTTGCGGTAATATATGCCACTTCATCCATCCACTTCATTGCAATACCCCCGAACAAGGAATTGTTGTCGTTAAGATGAACCGGAAAAATAGCACGACTCTGGCTTGTATTGGTTTTCATAGGTAGGATTTTTTGTTTACAAATTTAACTAAAAAAAATTTGCATTATGAACTATTGTTCATTATATTTGCAGTGAACTATTGATCATAATAAAATGTCGCCAAGAAGCAAAAGACTCAGGAAAGTTATCAATCCACCGCTGATTAAGGGATTTAAGCCATATGGCCCGGATACACCCAAAAATAATAACGAACCAATAATAATGCATACTGAAGAATATGAGGCTTTGCGCCTGTGTGATTACGACCAGTACAATCATCATCATGCTTCGGAGTTAATGGGCGTATCGCGACCCACTTTTACCCGTATTTATGCTTCGGCCCGCCAGAAAATTGCCAGGGCCTTTGTGGAGGGCAGAAAAATTAGCATAGAGGGGGGAAAAGTTTATTTCGACAGCGACTGGTATCATTGCCAGGTTTGCGGATGCTATTTCAACAATCCGGAAAAAGATATTAAGGTTGAAGCTTGCCCCCTTTGTGGTGCAGAAACCTTTATCAATTTTGAATATGGTGAACCTGAAAAAGATGAAGTATGCAGAGATGTTTCACGAAAGAGAAATTGTGGAAGAGAAAGAAGAAAAAGACACCAGCAAAGCTAAATATCATCACATTATAACAAAAAGTCTTACAGGAAACTAAAAATTAAAAAAAAATGAAAGTAGCCATAACAAGTACGGGTAATTCACCGGATTCAACATTGGATCCCCGGTTTGGGCGATGTGCATATTTTGTAATCTATGACACACAAAGCGGATCTACTGAGTTTATACCCAATCCGGCCAGGGAAGCAGAAGATGGAGCAGGACCCGAAGCAGTAAAACTTGTTGCTTCGCGCGATGCAAAAAAAATTATCTCCGGAGAATTTGGTATGAAGATCAAACCCCTTCTCGACAGTATGAAGATTCAGATGATCGTAATAAAAGACCCGGGTAAACGGGTTTCAGATGTAATAGAAATGTTGAACCATTAAAAATTTTAATTATGCCAGGAATGAACGGAACCGGACCCGAAGGCAAAGGAGCCGGTACGGGCCGCAGGCTCGGAAAATGCAAAGAAGCCGATAAATCAGAAGAACGCGGAAAACTTGGCCGCGGTTTAGGAAAACGTCTCAGAGCAGGTGGCGGACAAGGTTTGGGCCGACGCTCACGCTCCGGGAATCAATAACATTATGTAACAACAATAAAACATCAGAAAATGAATAAAAGAATCGCCATCCCCATGGAGAACGGGGAACTTTGTGCCCACTTCGGGCATTGCCAGAAATTTGCCATAGTATATGTTTTAGACAATGAAATCATCGACATTACCGAAGTAACGCCTCCTGAACATCAACCAGGGTTATATCCACGCTGGATATCACGATTCAAAGTTACTGATGTAATTGCCGGAGGAATGGGACAAAAAGCCATACAGCTTTTTAATCAGCAAGATATCAATGTTTTTGTAGGAGCCCCCACGAAACCTGCCAGGGAGCTTGTTGAAGATTTTTTAAATAATGAACTCCATTTGCAGGCAAACTATTGTGATCATGGCGGGCACCAGCATCACCATGGTGGCTGTAAACATTAATTAAAACAAAACATGCTGAAAGCTTCAGGCATAAAAATTGCAATTGCCAGTGGTAAAGGTGGTACAGGAAAAACATTTGTTGCTACAAATCTTTTCCAAAGCCTATCGTTGGAAGGGGTACCTGCAACCCTGGTTGATTGTGATGCTGAAGCTCCAAACGCCAAACTTTTTTTCAAATCAAAAAAAGAAATCACTCGTGAAGTCACTCAAAAAGTTCCGGTGATTGACGAAAGTCATTGTACTTATTGCGGAAAATGCCATGAATATTGTAATTATCATGCTATCTTTTTCCTTCCGCAACCACAAATGATAAAAGTAATGGAAGAGTTGTGTCATGGTTGTGGTGCTTGTTTGGTAGCATGCAAATACGGTGCTGTCAGCGAAAAAGATACTGATCTGGGAACTATTACCCGGTTTATGCTAACCAATCAGAATACCCTGATTGAATCAAAAATGCACACAGGTGTTTACTCTCCGGTTCAGGTAATTAAAGCAGGGATAAAAGATGCAGCCGATCAAATGATATCTGTTCTTGATGCACCCCCGGGAACTTCATGTCCCTTTATCCATACTGTAATGCAAGCCAATTATGTAGTTCTGGTTACGGAGCCCACTCCCTTCGGGCTCAGCAACCTGAAACAGACCGTTGATACACTCAGGCTCATGGAAAAACCTTTCGGAGTAATCATTAACAGAACCGGCATGGGTAATACAGATGTATACGATTATATCGAACAGGAAAATATAAAAAACCTGATGGAGATACCCTTTCAGCGTGAGATCGCAAGTACCTATTCGCGCGGTTCCCTACTGACAGATATTAAACCCGATTGGAAAGAAAAGTTTCTCACATTATTTGACATCATAATGAAAGAAAATGGAAATATCTATCATCAGCGGTAAAGGAGGCACAGGTAAATCAAGTATCAGTGCTGCATTAGCCACGCTCTCATCGAAGGTGGTACTGGCTGATTGTGATGTTGATGCCAGTAACCAGCATATACTTTTCCGGCCCACACAAGAAGAAGAGCAGGCCTTTACCGGAGGCCAGAAAGCTGTAATAGACCCTGACACATGCACCAATTGCGGAATATGTGTTCCTTATTGCCGGTTTGATGCTATTTCGTTTTCCCATTATGGTGTAATTATTTCAGAAACACTGTGCGACGGCTGTCATTTATGCACCAGAGTTTGCCCCCATCAGGCCATAAACATGATTGATTACAACAAAAGCAGAATGTATACAGGAGGTTTCAGAAATGGCCGGATGGTATACGGACAACTCGCTCCCGGGGAAGAAAATTCAGGAAAACTGGTTAATCTGGTGCGCGCCAAAGCAAAGGAACAAGCCAGACTGCACAAAATAGATACTGTAATTATTGATGGTCCACCGGGAATAGGCTGTCCGGTAATATCATCCATAACGGGTGCCGATCATGTAATAATTGTTACGGAACCAAGCCTATCAGCACTTATTGACCTTGCAAGGGCAAATGAAGTATCAAATAGCTTCGGAATAAAAACTTCGGTCATCATAAACAAATATGATCTGGATGAAAAACTTACAGGTGATATTGAAGACTGGTGCAGGGAAAATTACCTGGAGGTCATCGGCCGGATTCCCTTTGATCCTGATATAGTAGAAGCCATGGTGAATTGCAAAAGTATTATCGAGTGGGCACCCGAATCTGTTGCAGCTATTTCAATAAGAAATGCTTATATGAATGTTGTAAATGGAAAAAAGTAAAGGATATATTCAACTTTATACCGGCAATGGTAAAGGAAAAACCACCGCTGCCATAGGGGCTGCCATAAGGGCTGCCGGTGCCGGAAAGACCGTTTTTATTGCCCAGTTTGTAAAAGGAATGCCATATTCTGAATTAAACTCTCTGAAGCTTATTCCGCAAATACATCTTCAGCAATTCGGGCTTGACTGTTTCATCAAAAACAAACCTGTTCAAAAAGATATTGATGCGGCACAAAAAGGGCTGGAAGCAATAACCCGGGCAATCAAAAGCAATAGTTACAGTATGATCATTATGGATGAAATTTGTATTGCTCTGCACTATAAACTACTACCAATCAAAACAGTAGTTCAGCTACTTAATGAAAAACCAGGCGAAATGGAGATCATTCTTACCGGCCGGTATGCAACTAAAGAGCTAATAAAATCAGCAGATCTGGTTACTGAAATGAAAGAAGTAAAACACTATTACAATAAAGGAATACAAGCCCGCAAGGGAATTGAATTTTAACCCAAAACATCCAAAAAGTAATGAATACAAAAGATAAAGGATTTAACACCAAACTCATTCATGCCGGTGCATTTGACGATGAATTCGGCAGCGCAACAGTACCCATTTATCAAACTTCAACATTTAAATTTAAAAGTGCACAACATGGTGCAGATTGTTTTTCAGGGAAAAGCGACGGATATATTTATACCCGCATCGGTAACCCAACCATACGTGCCTTTGAAAAAAACATTGCCGAACTGGAAAACGGTTATGATGGAATTGCTACCAGCTCAGGTATGGCTGCTATTTCAAGTGTTTATATGGCATTGCTGGGCGCCGGAAGCCACATTGTAAGCTCTGATGCAGTTTACGGACCGGCCCGTGGAGTTCTCGAACAGGATTTTTCACGTTTTAATGTGGAAGCAACTTTTGTAAATACTTCCAAAATTGAGAATATCATTTCTGCAATTAAACCTAATACGAAGGTTATTTATGTTGAAACACCTGCCAATCCCACCATGGAGATAACCGACCTGAAAGCTTGTTCAGAAATTGCCCGTGAAAAAGGATTGCTGCTGGTAGTAGATAATACCTTTAGTTCACCGTTTCTTCAAAAACCCCTTGATTTAGGTGCAGATATAGTTTTGCACTCAATCACTAAATTCATTAATGGTCACGCTGATATTGTCGGAGGGGTTATTGTTGCCAAAGATCCTGATTTATACAAGAAAATTCGACATTCCATGGTTTACATGGGATGTAACATGGATCCTACCCAGGCATTTATGGTAATGCGCGGTGTTAAAACACTTGCATTGCGTATTGACAGAGCCCAGCAAAATGCAGCCGAGGTAGCTGACTTTCTTCAAAATCATCCGAAAATTGCATGGATAAAATATCCGGGACTTACCTCTCATCCTCAGCATGAACTGGCCAAAACCCAGATGACCGGATTTGGAAGCATGATGAGCTTCGGCTTGAAAGGAGGTTATGAAGCAGGACGCAATCTGATGGACAATGTGCATCTTGCCATTCTCGCTGTATCGCTGGGTGGAGTTGAAACACTTATACAACATCCGGCTTCAATGACACATGCCGGTGTAAGCCGCGAACATAAACTGGCTGCCGGTATTACCGATGATCTGGTACGTTTTTCAGTGGGAATTGAAGATGCAAAGGATATCATTGACGACCTGGACCAGGCATTAAAAAATATTTAACAATCAACAATAGTTTTCGAACTCTCAAAATATGAACTTAAAAATCTTAATATCATGAAATCAACATCACTATGGACACGACAGTTTCAATCTGTTGTAGATAATGGAAGAAATCACAGTCTTGTAATTGATCTACCCGAACCCAAAGGTGGAATCAATAGCGGCCCCACCGCACTGGAACTTTGTATTATGAGCTTCAGCGGCTGCGTGGGAACCATCTTTGCCATGGTTGCACAAAAAATGCATCTTAGCTTTGATAAGATGGAAGTAGAAGTTGATGCCCGGCAAAAAGATGGAGCTCCAACTATTACTGATGTGCATTTTATCTTAAAGATCAAAACCCATGCTATAGAAACCAAAGTGGAAAAATGTATTGAACATACCATGAACACATGTCCTGTAGGAGTTCTATACCGTCAGGCAGGAATTAATATTACCCATGAAGTGGTAATGCTCTGAAAAGGTTCAAAAATAAAAAGTTAACACAGTAGTTCACTTAATAAAATACTAATTCTTAATTAATGAGTACAATAGAAAAAATTCAACTTCCCGATGTAAAAAACATTATAGTTGTAGCCAGTGGGAAAGGTGGCGTTGGAAAATCAACTGTTTCAGCAAACCTTGCCATTGCACTGGCTAGAAATGGCTTTAAAACAGCTTTGGTAGACGCCGATATATACGGTCCGTCAATACCCCGTATGTTTGGTATTGAAGACCAAAGACCTGAAGTAACAGAATTCAGTGGTGTGGAACTTATGATACCCATTGAAAAATTTGGTGTAAAGATTATCTCCATGGGCTTTTTTGCCGGTCGAAACCAGGGTTTGATATGGCGGGGCCCTATGGTAGCAAATGCCACACAACAGCTCTTCCAAAATACACATTGGGAAGAAACTGACTTTATGATCGTAGATTTCCCACCGGGAACAGGCGACATTCAGCTAACAGCAATTCAAAAACTTGACATTGACGGTGCTATTATTGTTACAACACCGCAGGAAATATCTCTGAACGATGCCCGCAAGGCAGCTTCCATGTTTATGAATGACCAGCTGAAAGTACCCATATTGGGTGTAATAGAAAACATGTCGTGGTTTACACCCCTTCCCCACCCCGAAGAGAAATATTTTATTTTCGGACAAGGAGGTGGTAAAACCCTGGCTGATGAACTTGATTCACGTTTACTGGGACAAGTTCCCCTGGTAGCAGAACTGGGAGAAGCTGCTGAAAAAGGGTTGAGTGTATTCGCACAAAACAACAAAACCGTGGTTAAAGTCTTTGAAGATATTGCGGCAAGTATTTGTGAGATGGAATATAAAAGCTGATTGTTATTTCAGATACTTTCAAATTATAACAAAATTTTCTTGCAGGTTTTCAAAATTCATTTACTTTTACAAATCATTTAACCATTTGGTTAAACCATAGTGTTAAACCATTAAGTTATGGCTGAAAAAGATTTTAGTACCGAAGAAAAAATTCTGGAAGCTGCGGCACAGGAGTTCATCCTGAAAGGCAAAGCAGGGGCTCGTATGCAGGAAATAGCTAACAATGCCGGTATCAATAAGGCATTGCTGCATTATTATTACCGCTCAAAAGATAAACTGTTTGAATCGGTATTTACTGTGGTGATAAAAAAACTTCTGCTGACGAAGATCTTAAAAATTGTGGATGAAGAGAATGATGTCATTGAACTGATCCGGAAATTCTCACATACTTATATTGAAGTTTTAAACCGCAATCCCAGCATCCCTTTTTTCATTCTGGAAGAGATAAACAAAAATCCGGGGCGACTGGCCAATGCATTTGTAAATGCAGGTTTGCCTATCCAAAAAGTTTTTGATATGATCACTTCTGCAGCGGAAAAAGGTAAAATAAGGCCTGTGGAACCGCACCAATTGATCATCAACCTTATTTCCATGTCTGTATTTCCGCTCGTAGGAAGAAACATGATCCAACCGGTGCTTTTCCAAAACGATAAAAGAGCATACAATAAGTTTCTGGAATCGCGGAAAACAGAAGTTGCAGACTTCATCATACAATCTATTCAAATAACCAAAGATCAGTGATTATGCGAAGACTTATTTTTTTCACCGGGCTTTTGTTAACAATTGTTTTCGCAGTGGCCCAGAATACCATCACGCTGCAGGAATGTTATGAAAAAGCCATGGAACATCATCCTGCAGGATTGCAAAAGGCTGAACTTGAGACAATCAACAATCTCAATAAGGATATAATCGCTACATCCTGGCTTCCGCAATCCGTCTTTAACGCCCAGGCAACGTATCAATCGGATGTAATTGATATCGGGCAGGAACTGCCAGGCTTTGATTTCCCGTCGCCAACCCGCGATCAGTACCGTATGAGTTTGGAATTACAGCAAATGATATACGATGGTGGAACCGCAAAGCATCGTCAGAAATTGCGTGAAGCACAGCACCTTGCAGAACTGAATGAAATTGAAGTACAGCTTTACCAGGTTCTTGAACAGGTAAACCGGCATTTTTTCAGGTACTTTATACTGGAAGAGAATTTAAAAGTACTGGATTTAACCCGTGAAGAGATAAACCAGCGAATCCATTCAGTAAGATCGGCGGTTGAAAATGGCGCTCTGCTGCCATCGGCTCAATGGACACTGGAAGCTGAACTGTTGCGGCTTGAACAGAAAAGGAATGAGTTACTGACCACGGCAGATGCCAACCTTGAAATATTGGGAATTCTTACCGGGGAAGATCTGGCAGATAAAAAACCTGCACTTCCCGTTAAAATTTTTAATGCGGAAGGGCCTTTAAACCGGCCGGAGCTGAAACTGTTTGAACTGCAAAAGGAAAGCCTGTTTGCAGCTTCCGGACTGACATCCACTGCAAGAATGCCCAGGATCAGCACTTTTGCACAAGCCGGATATGGCCGCCCCGGGTTGAATATGTTAAGTGAAGATTTTGATTTCTTTTACCTGGCGGGAATCAGGCTTAGCTGGAATATCTGGGACTGGGACAAAACAAACAATGAAAAACAAATTCAACAGGTAAAAGCCGAAATCATTCACGCACAAGAAAAAGTTTTTGAACAAAAGATCAGCATAGCCCTGACTTCAGTTACATCCCTGATCTTACAAATCGAAAAAAACATTGAAAAAGACATGCAGATCATTGCCTTACGTGAAAAAATACTGGAAAGTGCCGGCTCACAGTTACAAAATGGTGTGATCACTTCCACCGAATACCTGCAACAGGTAAATTCCCTGGCGCAGGCAAAAATTGAAGCACGATCAAACCAGGTCAGATTGATACAGGCCAGGGCTGAGTATAATATAATAACCGGAAATCATGATTAGTGCCTGCAAGCATTAAATAACTTAAACCTAAGAAATTATGATAAACTTTAGAATAGCGGCAATAATATTCGTTCTGCTCCATTTCGCCGGTTGCAATATCTCTGACAATGGAGCTGATGCATGGGGCAACTTTGAAGCCCGCGAAACCATTATTTCAGCGCAGACGCAAGGTAAACTCATGTATCTTGATACAGAACGCGGTCAAATGCTTGAAAATAATATACAGGTAGGTTTGATCGACACGATCCAATATGCTCTGAACTATAAATCCTTGCTGGCAAAGAAAGAGTCCGTCAATACAAGATTGAAAGAAATTGATGCAAATATTGCCGTACTGGAAACACAAAAAGCAAACCTGGAACGGGAGTTTAACAGGGCAAAAAAACTTTTAAAAGATCAGGCTGCAACACAACAACAGGTAGAAGAACTGGAAGGTAAAATCCAGGTGATGGAAAGTCAGGTGCTGGCTGCCCGGACTTCAAAAAATACAATCATTGCAGAGTTGCAGGCCATGGATGCACAGATTGCCCTTGCCCGCGAGCAATGGGACAAATGTATCGTAATGAATCCTGTAAGGGGAACCGTTCTGGAAAAATATGCCGAGAACCATGAACTGGTAATGCCTGGCAAGGCACTTTACAAGATTGCCGACTTGTCGGAAATGGAATTAAAGGTATATGTCAGTGGCAGCCAGTTACCCCACATCTCCCTGGGACAAAAAGCACAGGTTTTCATTGATGAAGATGAAAAAAGTAATCGCGCGATGGAAGGTACCGTAAGCTGGATATCATCCCGCGCCGAATTTACCCCCAAAACTATACAAACCAAAGAAGAAAGAGTAAACCAGGTATATGCTGTAAATATTACTGTTCCAAACGATGGAAGCATCAAAATAGGGATGCCGGGGGAAGTAGTATTTTAAATAATCCGATGAATATCAAAGCAGAAAATATCAGCAAATCCTACGGATCCGTTAAGGCCCTTGAAAATGTGAGCTTTAATGTAGGCCATGGTGAATTATTTGGTGTTATCGGCCCGGATGGTGCCGGTAAAACCACCCTTTTCAGAATTCTCACCACACTACTGATCCCCGATAAGGGAGATGCATGGATAAACGGCTTTCACACAGTAAAGGATTATAAAGCGATCCGGAACATATTGGGATATATGCCGGGAAAATTTTCACTTTACCAGGATTTGAGCGTAGAAGAAAACCTGAAATTTTTTGCTTCCATTTTTAATAAAAAGTTCGACAAAAATTTTGAACTGATCCGTGACATCTATACCCAGCTTGAACCATTTAAAAACAGGCTAGCCGGACAGCTTTCGGGTGGTATGAAACAAAAACTCGCCCTTTGTTGCGCCCTGATCCACAAGCCGGAAATTCTGGTGCTTGATGAGCCCACCACGGGTGTGGATGCCCTTTCCCGCAGCGAATTCTGGGATATGATCACCGGATTGAAAAAAGATGGCATTACAACCATCGTTTCCACTCCTTACATGGACGAAACTGCCCGCTGCGAGCGTGTGGCACTCATCCAGAACGGCCGTATTCTGCAAATCAACACTCCTCCCGGAATTATTGAATCATACAACAAAAAACTGTTCTCCATAAAAACCGGCAATCTTTACAAGGCTCTTTCTGACCTGAAAACATTTGATCATCTGCATGCAGTATATCCCTTTGGGCAAGGCCTGCACTTTGTAACGAATAATGATGGACTGCAAAAGAATACTATACATGATTATCTGAAGCAGCAAGGTCATGAAAATATTGATATCAAACATGACCGCCCCGATATTGAAGACTGTTTTATGGAACTGATGCGACATGAGTAACAACGAAAAACATATCATAATAAGCGCCAGGGATATGGTGAAAAAGTTTGGTCATTTTACGGCCAATGATCACCTGAACTTTGATGTTTACAAAGGTGAGATATTTGGTTTCCTGGGTGCCAATGGTGCGGGTAAAACCACGGCAATCAAAATTTTATGCGGTTTGTCGAAACCTACTTCGGGTGACATTCATGTTGCCGGATTTGATGTTTACCGGCAACCCGATGCCATCAAAAAAAATATCGGCTACATGAGTCAGAAATTCTCATTGTACGAAAACCTGACAGTATGGGAAAATATCAGGTTTTTTGCGGGCATTTACGGGATGCGCCTTAAAGATATTCGGGTAAAGGGCAGGCAATTGCTTGAAAGGCTTGAGATAGAACATCTGCGCGATAAGCTTATTGCATCTCTGCCCACAGGCTGGCGTCAGAAACTGGCCTTTTCCATTGCCATATTTCATGAACCACAGATTGTTTTCCTGGATGAGCCCACCAGTGGAGTTGATCCTGTTACAAGAAAACAATTCTGGGAAATGATCTACGAAACAGCCCACAACGGCATGACGGTATTTGTAACCACCCATTATATGGATGAAGCCGAATATTGCGACAGGGTAACCATCATGACCGATGGTAAAATCATCGCACTTGATACACCGGAACAATTGAAGAAACAATATAATGCAAAGAGTATCGACCAAGTTTTCAGAAAACTGGCGAGAAATATTGAATGATAGAACGCAGATGACGCGGATGATCATGATGTTTTATGATAAAATAGATTTAAAACAAACATCTTAACTGATCATAAAAATCAGCCTCATCAGCGTTCTATCAAAAAAATCATAACCAATCAAAACGATCTGCGTAATCAGCGTTCCATAAAAAAGTAACCAATGAATCGTTTCACAGGATTTGTAAAAAAGGAGTTTCTGCATATCATACGCGATGTGCGCAGCATGCTTATCCTGTTTGGTATTCCCGTGGTGCAGATCCTGTTATTCGGATATGTCCTTTCTAATGAGATCAGAAATGCCAACATTGCCATTTTGGATCATTCGCGCGATGAGACAACTGCCCGGATCACCCAAAAGCTCATTGCTTCAGGCTATTTTCGGTTGAAAGAAAACCTGAATTCTGCCGATCAGATTGAACCCATGCTCAAAAGCGGCAAGGTAAGACAGGTAATCATTTTTGAACCTGATTTCGGCAAAAACCTGGTGCGCGAAAATAAAGCTCATGTTCAGATCATTGCCGATGCATCCGATCCCAATACAGCCAATATGCTGGTGAGTTATACCAGGGCCATTATTTCTGATTATTTTCTTGAGCCGGGAGAAAACGTAGCACTTCCCCTGCAAATAGACCAGGAAGTACGAATGTTGTACAATGAAGAACTGAAAGGGGTATTTATGTTTGTCCCCGGCACCATGGCACTGATCCTTATGCTGCTTTCCGCTATGATGACTTCCATTTCCATAGCACGCGAAAAGGAACTGGGAACAATGGAGGTCCTATTGGTTTCACCTCTTCGTCCTGCACAGATTGTACTGGGGAAAGTAACGCCTTATATTGGCATGGCATTTATCAACGCAGTGGTGATTATTGCCCTGGGAGTTTTTGTATTTGGCATGCCTGTGCTTGGAAGCCTTACCCTGCTTATGGTCGAAAGCCTGCTGTTTATTTGCATGGCGCTTTCACTGGGAATACTGATCTCTACCAAAGCCAAATCACAACAAGTGGCTATGTTTATTTCCATGTTTGCCTTCTTGTTGCCCACCCTGTTGCTTTCAGGATTTATTTTCCCCGTAAAGAATATGCCGTTGATACTTCAATGGCTTTCTCAAATAATCCCTGCAAAATATTACATCATCATCATTAAAAATATTATGCTCAAAGGAACAGGATTTTTATTTGTGTGGAAAGAGACCCTGATTATTACTGCTTTGATGATTGCTTTTATTATTGCCAGTGTGCGCTTGTTCAAAGTAAGACTGGAATAAAATATGAGAACCATCCTGTTTATATTGCAAAAGGAGTTTATCCAGATATTTCGCGACAAAACCATGTTGCCGATGATCATCCTTGTACCCATAATCCAGATGCTGATCCTGGTAAATGCCGCCACATTTGAACTGAAAAATATCAGTATGGTAGTTGTTAACCAGGATATGTCAGCAACTTCACGCGGGTTGATCTCCGGGTTCGAAGGCTCAAGGTTTTTCAATGTAGAGTATGAATTCACGGTTGAAAAGGCTCATGAATCATTGCTGGATAATACTGCTGATGTAATACTGATAATCCCCGCAAACTTTGAGCGGGATCTGATCAGGGAGAAATCAACATCTGTACAAGTACTTATCAACGCCATAGATGGTATGGCTGCAGGACTGATAAATGTATATACGGGAAATATCATCAACGACTTCCGGCAGGATCTGCTCGTACAGTGGATGAATATAAAAACCCGTGCTTCAGTAATGCCAGTTGAAATAAGCCATCAATTCTGGTACAATCCCAATCTTACCTATTCCATTTATATGCTGCCGGGTATTCTGGTCATCCTTGTTACAATTATCGGAATGTTTCTCACGGCCATCAATATTGTCAGGGAAAAAGAAAATGGTACCATCGAACAGATCAACGTTACGCCCATTGTTAAATACCAGTTTATCATCGGCAAACTCATCCCCTTTCTCATCATTGCCCTTTTCGAACTGGCATTTGGTCTCCTTATCGGGAAATTATTTTTTGGTCTGCCCATGCTGGGCAGTTTGTGGGTGCTTTTCCTGGTGGCTTTTGTATTCCTGCTGGTCGCGCTTGGACTTGGGTTATTATTGTCAGCCATTTCATCCACCCAGCAGCAGGTAATGTTTACCATTTTCTTTTTCCTGTTGATGTTTATCCTGATGAGCGGTATCTTCACCCCTGTGGAAAGCATGCCCGACTGGGCACAAAAACTCAACATCATCAATCCCTTCAAATACTTTATGCGGGCTATGCGGATGATACTGCTGAAAGGTTCAGGAATAAAAGATATCCTTAACGAACTGGTTTCCCTGAGTATTTATGCATTTATTGCGCTGAGCTTTGCGGTGTGGCGATATAGGAAAACGGTGTAAAGATAGCATCAAGTGATTTTTGACCCTGGAGCCATACCCTCACTTTACAAAAGAACAAAAGTACCATCACCTGCTGAATGAATTCCTGACGTTGTACCCCGGATTTTTTCTTAACTTCACACAAGATATCTCTTGTATGGAAAAGACAAAAAATATTATGCCTTTACTATTGATTATCATTCTTTTATGTTACCCGTCGGTTTCAAACGGACAGTGGCAAAATGATGAATTAAATTCAAACAATCCATTCATATGCAAAACCAACGAAAACATAAATACACACATTCTTGCTGATGACAGCCTTGTTTTTTCTAAAGCTATTCAACATGTAAAGCAAAGCTTTTTAGAATTGCCGGATTCACCTGAAACATCTTCAATTATTATAAATACGACTCAATTCTTTCTCAATACCCCCTACACCGCCCACACCCTGGAAATTCCCGGTGAAGAGCAACTGGTAGTTAATTTAAGAGAAATGGATTGCACCACTTTCGTGGAATATGTAGTAGCTCTTACCCTTCTCATACAAGAAAACCGGACTGACTTTGAGCGATTTACCGAATTACTGGCCTGCGTAAGGTACCGGGATGGAATAATTGATGGCTACCCTTCCAGGTTGCACTATTTTACCGAATGGCTGCAAAACAATGCCCGAAAAGGAATCCTTGAAATCGTAAGCAATGAATTAAGTAATGAGCCTTACAACACAGATGTATCTTTCATGTCATCCAATACCGGTCTTTACCGCCAACTTGAAAACCCGGAATACGTTTCCCGTATTAAAGAAACTGAGAAAATTATTTCGGGTTATGAGATGAACTTCATTCCCAAAGATCAGATTTTGGAAAATGAAAGTCATATCAAAGATGGAGATATCATAGCCTTTACCACCAATATTACCGGTCTGGATGTTTCTCATACCGGTTTTGCTTTTTATCAGAATGGCCGGTTGTATTTGCTACATGCTTCCACCCGCACTAATCAAGTTGAGATATCTCCTGTACCATTGAGTGATTACCTGGCTCCCATGAGTCGGGTTACTGGCATTCTGGTGGGACGAATCAAGTGATAAACAAAAATTCAACTACCAATCTTTTAAAAGATTTAGCTATGGCCGGTGGGGCATGGCTTTACGCAGGATATGCCGCCAAATCTGCTGTGTAAAATTATCATAACTAATTATTCTGATTGTTCAGAAAGAAGGTCTCATTAAAATGAGACCTTTTTTATTCATATTCTTTGTATAATTCTTCTTAAAAGCCTTTTTAAAATGTGCCCTTAAAAGCGGTCATCGGACAAAAAAATGATCGAAAATGAACACCCAGTTCAGGCTTCAGAGTCAACAAAAATTATCAGTGGGTAAACAAAAATACATTTACGATTATTACCTGATTGATTTTCTGATAATTAAAAAATATTTTCAGAAATTTCACATAAATAAACAATGATAATAATTTGTGGCACACAAGTTGATAATAATTTCACAACCAACCAATAAGCTTTTGATTGTCTGAAAAGGCAATCTTCCATTAAACTTACATTCAATCACTTAACCTGATTCCGGGCATTACCGGAGCCTGGAAAGTGTATGCTTAAAAATTAATAAATTATTTACATCTAAAAAAAGTTACAATGAGAACAAGTAAAAAACTGTTTGCAATGGGTTTGTTTAAATCCATGCTTATGTTAACCATCATGGTTGGTATGCAATTCAGCTCGTATGCGCAAAGTCACGAACTGAAAGTTTCACCGCTGCGTTTTGCCGGAGTACATGCTCTAACTCCCTTTGAAGGAGCAAGTGATGGGTACATGGTACTTCACACTGCTTCAGGTGGCGACTGGAATTTTAATCTGTTCAGCAATGAACTGACCGAAATCAAAGAAGGAACCATCGAAACACCCAGGAATTCTTTCTTTAATTCACTTACCTATAATGGCGATTACACGCTGTTGAATTTTGTTGTTAATGCTTTCAGTCAATCCATTACCTACATAGTTCTTGACAAGGATGGAATTGAAACTGCGCGCACCACCCGTAACGAAACTCCCATGCTTCGCAGGGGCGAACAATTCTTTCCTAATGTTTATAATCATCCGGAAAACGGTTTTGTAATTACTCAAACCTTCAGCAGCGGTCGAAGGGCAGGCTATACGGTTGAACATTTAGATAATCAATTAAATACGCAATGGAGTCTGGATTTTCAAACCGACAAAGGTAATGCACATGTGTATGATGTAAAATCTGCAGGCGAAAGAATTTTTGTATTGGAAGCGACCGAACGATCAGGAAACACCCGCAACACCCGTCTGCATAGTATTGATGCAAACATAGGTCAGCATATTTATACAATGGAACTTACCGATGACGAATTTACCTATTTCCCGTCTGCCCTTCTGCCCATGGAAGATGGTACCATCACCATCAGCGGCACCTATTTCAACGGCAGCAGGATCAGCATAAAAAACAGCAGGGGTCTTTTCTTCCTGTCCGTATCTCCTGATGGAGAAACCACGGGAATGAACATTTTCGACTGGAGAGAGCTCAGACCGCTACTCAGAACATCAGTTCCCGATTGGTTCTTTAAGGTAATGCCCGATGTTTGGATCCATGCTCTGGAGCCTGAAGCAGATGGTTCCTTTACAGCCGTTGCAGAACTTTACCGATACTCCGGTGAAGTAAGAAGAGAAGAAAAAGGTGAACTCAAGGAAAGTTATCATCGAATCAGACTGCTTGACTTTATGCTCTTCGGCTTTGCCCCCGATGGGCAAATGCTTTATGCCGAGCGCATTGAAAGGCCTCATATGGTCATTAAACTCGACTCTGAGTTTTCAGGTGGATCAGGCTCACTGGCTAATGAGGCAGGCTCAGGTGCATTAAGACGCGCCAGGGCTATGAAAAAGTCGGGTGCATTTACCTACCGGTTCCACCAGAAACAGGACAACAGGTTTAACCTGGCATTTACCAGCTTCGAAGCCAAAAAACACCATGCCTGGTTTATGGATCTTAACAGTAATTTCAATTCACTGAAACTTGACCTCACACATGCCAAACCACAATTTATCAGCTACATGCAGATCATTGACCTTTGCGCCAACCAGTCTGGATTCGGATTTATTCTCAGCGAACTCAACACCCGCAGCTTCGATGACTCTGAAGCCTACTGGAGAGGTGTATTGCCGGCCGGAGCCAATTCTATGCTCACTTACGAATATATGCCACTCGGCGGTAAACTGAAACTGAACATTGCCAATCTTTCAGAAGAATTCTCCAAATAATAACCACTTCAAAATAACCACTTTAAAGGTCTCGGTAATCTGAGACCTTTTTCTTATGTCAAAAACCTAAAGTGAGACCTGTTTCCGGCGAATTGAGACTTCCCCAAACAGGATGATGTTTTACTTTGCATCAACAAAATGATAACACTAAACTCAAAAAAAATGAAAACAGCAATAATTTACGCAACCACACACGGAACTACTGAAAAAGTAGCATTAAGAATAAAAGAACTGTCAGGTTCTGGAAACACATTTCTTTTTAATCTTGTAGAAGGTTCGCCATTCGATCTTAATACTTTCGATAATATAATTATTGGAGGTTCCATTCATGCAGGTATGCTGCAGAAAAGGGTGAAAGACTTCTGTAAACAACACACCCTGGAGTTATTGCAAAAACCCCTTGGCCTATACCTTTGCGGGATGAATGAACCCGAGTATGAGCAACAACTTAAAAAAAATTTCCCTGAAATCCTTCGCCAGCATGCCATAGCAAAAAAGACCTTGGGTGGGGAATTTCTTTTTGACAAAATGAATTTCTTTCAAAAACTGATTGTTAAGAAAGTTAGTGGAATTTCAGAGTCGGTGCATAAAATAAACGATGACAAGATTCATGATTTCACCAAAGAAATGAAACTGGTTAACCAACATTAAAAAGGATTTGACTCCGCATGCGGAAAGAAAGCATCATTTTCTACAGACATCCAAAACCGTTTGGGTCAAATTGTTTTAAGAATACGGGATTAAACTAATTCTGAATATCTGCCCGGTTTATATCATATTTGATAAAACAGCAGTATATTTGCAGCTTATTTCGGTTTGGAAAAATAAGCACCATGAACATTTTAATTGCCGGCGACGGCGAAATTATAAGCCATCTGGCCCGATTACTCTACGATGAGAACCACGACATAACACTGTTTTGCCCTGCTGAGCTATCCGGCTCAATCAGTCAGAATCTGGATGTTATGATTCATTCGGGCGATCCCACTTCCATTGATGATCTTAAGAATGCGAACATCAAAAAAACTGATCTTTTCATTACCACATATATTGATGGACGCACCAACCTGCTGGCAGGTATACTCGGTAAAAACCTCGGAGCCAAACGATGTATTGCCAAGGTAAACGAAACAGGATACTCCATCGGCGAAAGCCGTGAGATGTACAAAAACCTCGGTGTAGACTTTGTTGTTTGCCCGGAAAAGATTGCAGCAAAAGAAATTACCAATCTTATCACCAATACCGCTGCCACGGAAATCTTTGATTTCACCGACAAACAACTTTCATTGATGCTCATACGCCTGGAAAGTGAAGCGCAGGTTATTGGAAAAAGTTTAAACCAGATTGCAGAAGAAAATAACCATTTGGATTTTCGTGCCGTTGCTATTCACCGTGGTCCCGATACTATTATCCCCAGGGGTGAGGATATTTTCAAGAAAAACGATCTGGCATATGTGGTAACAAAGCCCAATGGAATTGAACACTTGCTAAATTTAGGTGGTAAAAAGAATTTTTCCATCAATAATATTATGATCGTGGGGGGAGGTACTGTAGGAACCCTTACGGCCAAAAATCTTGAAAAAAATTACAAAGTCAAACTTTTCGAAATCAATACAGAAACATCTTCCCGATTGGCCGATGAACTTCGTAATACCATGATCATCAATGGTGACGCACATGACGTTGCATTACTGGAGAAAGAAAATATTCAGGCCATGGATGCGGTAATTTCTGTAACAAACAACTCCGAAACCAATATTCTTACCTGCTTACTAGCTAAAAAATACGGGGTAAGGAAAACCATTGCCCTGGTTGAAAATATCAATTTTATTGAGATTTCACAGAACATTGGTATTGATACAATTATCAATAAAAAACTTGCAACGGCAAGCTATATAATACGTTTTACCATGAAAGCCGAGGTTCTTTCAACCAAATGTCTTAATGGTATTGATGCTGAGATTTTTGAATTTCTGGCCAAGGCCGGTTCACCTATTACAAAAAAACCGATTAATAAGCTGAAGTTTCCCCAGGCAGCTATCATTGGTGGTGTTATCAGGGATAACCAGGGAATAATAGCCACCGGCGACCTGCAGATACAGGCCGGCGATCACGTGGTGGTATTTACTCTTCCTGAAGCATTTGACGCTGTAGACAGGATGTTCAGGAGCTAATACAAATAAGTATTTGGTATGGCAGCACGCCCCGATATTAATTTTAAACTTATCATCAAATTCATAGGCATATTGCTTATGTTGCTATCAGGTTTTATGGCAATTAGTGCACTATGGAACATTGTTTATGATGAAAACACCACCAAAGCCATACTTATCAGTGCCATCATTACCTTTGGAGCAGGACTTTCTTTTCATCAACTCACACGCAAGCATGATCATAAGAATATCGGTAAAAAAGAAGGATACATCATTGTTACTTTTACCTGGATAAGCATAACATTCTTTGGCACTTTGCCATTTTATCTGAGTGGTCATATACCATCATATACAAATGCTTTCTTTGAAACCATGTCGGGTTTCACAACAACCGGTGCAACTATACTCGATGATATAGAAGCCATGCCCAAATCCCTGCTCTTCTGGCGAAGTACCACACACTGGCTTGGTGGTATGGGAATTATTGTGCTTACCTTAGCTATTTTGCCGGTGCTGGGTGTAGGCGGCATGCAGCTTTTTGTGGCAGAGGCTCCGGGTACAACCCCCAACCGGCTGCACCCCAGGATCACAGAAACTGCCAAAAGACTCTGGTATATATATCTGCTGCTTACAGCATTACTTACAGGTTTACTTATGCTGGGAAAAATGAACTTTTTCGAAGCTATAAACCATGCTTTCAGCACGGTGGCCACCGGAGGATTTTCACCAAAAAATGATAGCATTTCTTCTTATTCCGCTTATATACAATATGTAATTGTTTTATTCATGATCATTGCAGGAGCCAATTTCACCCTGCATTATTTTGCATTAAAAGGGAACTTTTCAAAAATCAGAGATAATGAAGAGTTCAGATTTTATTTACTGATCATCGGCATATTCACTATAATTTTTACCGTTGCAATTTACATATTTCATGCAGCAAAAATTGAGCATGCATTCCGCGACAGTTTGTTCCAGATCGTTTCTATCATTACAACCACAGGATTTGTAACAACCGACTATACACTTTGGAATGAATTCCTTTGGTTTATGCTGTTTTTGCTGATGTTTACCGGAGGATGTATCGGATCCACCGCAGGAGGCATTAAAATGGTCAGGCATCTGCTTCTTATTAAAAATACATCACAGGAATTTAAAAGACTGATCCACCCTTCGGCAGTTCTTCCCACCCGCCTTGATGGAAAAACTATTCCTACTGAAATTATATACAACTTTCTTGCATTTTTCCTTTTGTATGTGTCGGTATTTATGATTGGGGCTACTATTATGTCTTCTTTGGGATTGAGCTTTAAACTCTCTCTGGCATCAGTAGCTGCTACCATTGGAAATGTGGGCCCCAGCCTGGGTACTCTTGGTCCTATGGACAATTATTCTATAATTCCGACACCCGGTAAATGGTTATTGTCATTTTTCATGCTGTTGGGCCGCCTGGAATTGTTTACAGTACTTATTCTAATCACCCCCTCTTTCTGGAAAAAATAGTTAAGTTTGCAGCATCTCAACCTACAAACCCAATATGCTTAGCATCTGCATTCCTGTTTTTAATTATGACGTAAGAGAGCTTGTAAAAAAGCTCCGTTTGCAGGCCCTTGAA
>JBHEOF010000044.1:558-25743 GCA_046261715.1 Bacteroidales bacterium | reverse complement strand
GGTCCAGTCCCGCCGCAGGTATAGAAGCTGCAGACATTGGCAACTGGGATGAAACACATTCATGGGGCAACCATGCAAATGAAGGATATTTAACCGAAGAAACCGACCCCAGCGTACCTGCAGGAACGCAAATTGGAGAAATGCAATATTGGGATGGTACTTCATGGATCACTGTGGGTGCCGGCAATGAAGATCAGGTTTTAACCTTTGTTGGGGGTATCCCAAAATGGAAGACACAAGGAGAGGTTGAAAACCCTACCACCGGCAAAATATGGATGGACCGTAACCTGGGTGCTTTAAGAGTTGCCGGATCAAGCACCGATGCAGATGCATACGGTGATTTATACCAATGGGGCAGGGCTGGCGATGGACATCAGCTAAGAACATCAGGCACAACAAATACTCAGAGTAGCAGTGATGATCCCGGACATGGCAATTTTATTACAGGAAGTTCTGACTGGCGCAGTCCGCAAAACGATGATTTATGGCAGGGTGTAGACGGCACCAATAACCCCTGCCCAAACGGTTACCGCCTGCCTACTGAAGCGGAATGGGAAGCCGAACGACAAAGCTGGAGTAGCAACAATGCTTCCGGGGCCTTTGCCTCATCGCTTAAATTGACCGTGGCGGGTACGCGCAGCGGCATCAATAGTTCGCTCTGGTATGTCGGCTCCTACGGCTACTATTGGTCGAGTACCTTGGCTGGTAATGACTCGCGGCGCTTTTTTTTCCTAAGCAACAATGCCGGCGTGAACAATAGCCAAAGGGTGATGGGTCACTCTGTGCGTTGCCTTAAGGATTAGGTGACATTTTGATTTATTTGACACTTTGAACTTGACCATATCGTCACAAAGGGTAGGATGTTCTGAAAAATCCTCCATTGGCGAATGGGATATTAACTCATAAACGCAAGCATAACTAAATAAACTAAACAGAATGAGACATTTGATATGTATTAAAAGTTTTACAACAATTCTGTTCTGCATTTTGTATTTTAATGCATTCGCCCAGCACACCATCACCGGCACATTACCCGATCTTGCCGGGCAGCAGGTGAAACTAACAGGATTTGAAGGGTTTAATATCTATGCGATTGACAGTGCAATTGTGAATGAGAAAGGAATATTTCAGCTTGCATTCAACGATGCAGATTTCGGCATGGGCTATTTGTCTGCCGAAGACAACGAACCCTTTATCCTGATCCTTGCAGCCGGTGAAAATGTAAAACTAAAGGGAGAGGTGCTTGCATATCCTGAAACAGTGGAAATCATTTCAGGAAAACAAAATCTTCTCTTCGGGCAATACGCTGCCGAACATCCCCGAAGGGAGCAGGCCCTCAGCGCCTGGGATTACCTGGAGAGAATTTATTTGCAGGATTCGCTTTTTGCCATTCATAAAAACCCCAAAACTGCAATCAAACAGGAAAAGCAACGGATAAAAGAAGAAGACAAGGCATTTCTGGAAAGCCTTGACCCTGATAGTTACATAAGCTGGTATTTACCCCTGCGTAAGCTGGTGAGTTCTGTTCCTGTTATAGCACAATACCGAACGGAAGAAATTCCTGCAGCAATTGCTTCATTCAGAAGTATGGATTATACCGATCCCAGGCTTTACAAAAGCGGATTGCTCAGGGAAACCATCGAAAATCATTTCTGGCTTATTGAAAACAGCGGCCGGTCGCTGGATTCGGTATTTATCGAAATGAATATTTCTATCGACCACATGATAGAGAATCTTGTTTCTGATGAAAAAAAACTCAACGAAATAACCGATTATCTGTTCAGATTACTGGAGCAGCGCAGTTTATTCGAATCTTCAGAGTACCTGGCACTGAAAGTTCTCAACGAACTCAATTGTACCATTGATTATGACCTTGCCGCCCAACTGGAAAGCTACCGTGCCATGAAAACCGGAAACACAGCCCCCGATTTTGATTTCGGGGAAGATTATCTTGCTCCGGGATACGACCCTGCCAATATTCCGCAAAAACTATCTGACCTCAATAGTGCGTATACCTTGGTAGTATTTGGTGCCAGCTGGTGTCCGCAATGCCCCGAAGAGCTTTTACAAATTGCCGGGTTATACGAAAAATGGAAAAAGTATAAGGTTGAGGTGGTTTACGTTTCGCTGGATGAAGACAAAGAAACTTTTAAAAGCTTTGCAGGTGTATTTCCTTTTATCAGTATTTGTGACTATCAAAAGTGGGAAAGCCCGGTTGTAAATGCCTGGCATGTATTTGCCACACCTACCATGTATTTATTAGATGATACCCGTGAAATTTTGCTCAGGCCCAACTCGGTCAAACAAATGGATGCATGGGTAGATTGGTTCCTGGTGCAGGGAAACGATTTTAAGAATAATTAGCAAGCCCCTGAAATCTAATATACTTACTTTTGACGCCTGAATGAATAAGTTCCTGCAGCAATTGATTTATCAGGGGATAGCAGGAAACTTCTATTGGATAAACATTGGGATTCGTTTCAGATAACGGATATTATTATCATATTTACTTTTTTTAACACGTATTATTCTTTCCGGTAGCAAACTATTTGGTTCAACTCGGATTGTTCACAGCAGCTATTTTTTCAAAATGAACAAGAAATTCAAACCTTTTTTTATTGCATTTGTCATTCTGGTGCTCGCCGGGATCATTTTTTATCCCAAATTGAGTCCGTTATTTACAGATACGGCAGAGAATGATGCACCTGTTTCTTTCAGAGGACCACAGACCTTGAATGTGGATGCCTTACAAATGAAATCGCAACGGCTGGTAGAACTGATCAACAGTTCAGGAACACTCATTCCTGATGAGGAGGTCGATTTATCCTTTGAAACATCGGGAAAGATCACCAATATCAATTTCGATGAAGGTACCGCTGTGCGCAGGGGACAGTTACTTGCCAAGATCAACGACAGGCATTTGCAGGCACAGTTGTTGAAGCTGCAGGCCCAGAAAAAGCTTGCTGATGAGCGTGAGTTCAGGCAGCGCAGTCTGCTTTCACGCGATGCCATCAGCCAGGAGAGTTACGACCAGGCTGTTACCGAACTGCAATCGCTGGAGGCTGATATTCTGCTAATTGAAGCGCGCATTGCCGAAACAGAACTCAGGGCTCCTTTTGATGGCTTTATCGGTTTGCGGCATGTGAGTGAAGGTGCTTATGTTAATCCCAATACACAGATCGCCCGCCTGATAAAAAGCGACCCGTTAAAAGTTGAATTTTCCATACCTGAGCGGTATGCAGGAGAAATTACTGTGGGTTTCCCGCTGAGTTTTGAACTTGACGGAAATCCTGATACACATATTGCAAAGGTTTATGCCGTGGATCCCAAAGTGGATGTACGTACCCGTAATATCACTGTAAGAGCACGTTACAACAACCCCGGTGCCAGGATAAAGCCCGGCAGGTTTGTTTCCATCCAACTGGAACTCTCAGAAATCGAAGATGCTCTGGCCATACCCACAGAAGCCCTTATTCCGGAAATGGAAGGCGACAGGGTTTTCGTTTATCGTGATGGAAGTGCACATTCGGTGGGTGTTACTACAGGGCTGAGAACAGAAGATATGATACAGATCACATCAGGGTTACAGCCCGGCGATACACTGATTACTACAGGAATATTGCAATTACGACAGGGAATGTCGATTTCTATTGATAATTTATCAGAGTCACAGGAAATATGAGCCTTTCATCCTTAAGCATACAACGCCCGGTACTGGCCACGGTTTTTACTATCGTTATTCTGTTGTTTGGATTGATTGGTATGACTTTTCTGGGTGTGCGTGAGTTTCCCAGTGTCGATCCACCCATTATTTCGGTAAGAACTTCTTACCCGGGTGCCAATTCCGATGTAATTGATGCACAGATCACCGAACCGCTTGAGCAGTCCATCAATGCTGTACCCGGTATACGAAACATAACCAGTGTGAGCCGCCAGGGAAGCAGCAATATTACCGTAGAGTTTGAGCTAAGCGTGGATATGGAAACCGCAGCCAATGATGTCCGCGATAAAGTTGCCCAGGCTCAGCGACGGTTGCCGCGCGATGTGGACCCTCCCACAGTTTCCAAGGCCGATGCCGATGCCAGCCCTATTATGTTTATCAACATTCAGAGCGACAGGCGGTCATTAACTGAACTATCTGAGTTTGCCGAACTTACTTTCCAGGAACGCTTACAAACCATTGATGGTGTAAGCTCTGTACCCATCTGGGGGCAGCGACGCTGGAGTATGCGTTTGTGGATGGACCCCGCCAAACTTGCCGGTTACAACCTTACCCCGCTGGATGTGCGCAATGCCATTGCCCGTGAAAACGTAGAATTACCATCGGGAAGCATCGAAGGTTCAACCACCGAACTTACCATCAGAACACTGGGTTTGTTAACCACACCTGATGAGTTTAATAACCTGATCATTCGACAGGAAGGTGACCAGGTAATACGTTTTATCGATATAGGGCGTGCAGAACTGGGTTCTGAAAACCTGCGCAGTATTCTTATGCGCGATCGTATTCCTATGCTGGGTGTGGCGATTATTCCTCAACCCGGCTCAAACCATATTGATATTGCTGATGAAGTATACCGGCGTCTTGATTATTTAAAAAGTGACCTGCCTGATGATGTTTTTTACCAGGTGGGCTTTGATAACACAAAATATATTCGCTCTTCTATTGAAGAAGTCAGAAATACCATATTTATTGCTTTCATGCTTGTGGTGGTTATTATTTTTCTGTTTTTACGCGACTGGCGAACTACCTTGATTCCCATACTCGTGATTCCTGTTTCCCTGGTAGGCTCCTTCTTTATTATGTACATTGCCGGATTTACCATCAATGTGCTTACCCTGTTGGCCATTGTACTTGCCATCGGCCTTGTGGTAGATGATGCCATTGTAATGATGGAAAATATCTATGTGAAAATTGAACAGGGAATGACACCCAAACAGGCCGGGTTAAAAGGCGCACAGGAAATTTTCTTCGCCATTATTGCCACCACCATTACATTGGTTGCTGTATTTATACCTATCGTTTTCCTGGAAGGGATGACCGGCCGGTTATTTCGCGAGTTCAGCATTGTAATTGCCGGTGCAGTTGCTATTTCGTCTTTTGTGGCGCTTACATTCACACCCATGCTTTCTACCAAAATTCTTAAGCAGAGAACCCAAAGGGGAGCACTATACAAAAGCACTGAAGGATTTTTCAGGGCCATGAATGATGCGTATAAAAATTCTCTTGATCGTTTCCTGGCCAAAAGATGGATATCGTTTTTTATTCTCCTGGGTGCCGTCGGACTTATTATTTTACTATACGTGAATATTCCTGCTGAAATGGCTCCCACGGAAGACCGTTCTCAAATTAGCATAAATGCACAAACACCCGAAGGTGCTACCTTTGAGTTTACCCGTGATTATATTTTTGATGTGGCTGAGATGGTTATGGAAGAAGTGCCTGAACTGGAAGGGGTTATTTATATGGTTTTCGGATCATGGGCCAATGTGAGGGTGATACTTGTACCCCCATCGGAACGGGAACGTTCACAGCAGGAAATTGCCGATCATTTGTCTGCCAAAGTAAGAAAAATGACCCGTGCCAGGGCATTTGTACTGCAGCAATCTACATTTGGTAGCCGACGTTCAGGTATGCCTGTACAATATGTTCTGCAGGCACAAAGCATTGATAAACTCCGGGAAGTACTTCCTGAATTTATGGAAAAGGTTGATAACAGCGAAATCCTTCAAATGGCCAATGTAAACCTGCGATTTACTAAACCCGAGATACAGGTATCCATCAACCGCGATAAAGCCAATCTCATGGGTGTATCTACCCAGAATATCGGTCAAACTCTCCAGTTGGCACTATCGGGGCAGCGGTTTGGTTACTTCTTTATGCATGGAAAGCAATATCAGATCCTGGGTGAACTTGCCCGGGAAAATCGTAACCAACCCCTGGATTTAAAATCGTTGTATGTAAGAAACCTGGATGGTGATATGATACAGCTTGATAACCTGGTTACACTGGAGGAACAAACTGCACCCCCGCAGTTATACCGTTATAACCGATTTGTTTCCGCAACGGTTTCATCGGGTCTGGCACAGGGTTATACCATAGGCGACGGTATTGAAGAGATGAACGGCATTGCCGATGAAGTACTGGATGAAACTTTCCGCACGGCACTGGCGGGAGATTCTCGCGATTTCCAGGAAAGTGCATCCAGTCTTATGTTTGCACTCCTGCTGGCATTGATCCTGATCTTTCTGGTGCTCTCGGCCCAGTTTGAAAGCTTCAGAGATCCGTTTATTGTAATGATGACAGTACCCCTTGCGTTTACCGGTGCTTTGTTCTTTATGTGGTATTTCAATATTACCATGAATATCTTCAGCCAGATCGGTATCATCATGCTTATTGGTCTGGTATCCAAGAACGGTATTCTTATAGTGGAATTTGCCAACCAGCGCAAACAACAGGGAATGGAAAAGATGGAGGCTATCAAATTTGCTGCTGCTGCGCGTTTTCGCCCGATTCTTATGACCAGTCTTTCTACAATCCTGGGTGTTTTGCCACTTACACTGGGCCTGGGTGAAGGTGCTCAAAGTCGCATTGCAATGGGTGTGGCTGTTATTGGTGGTTTGATCATTGCCACTTTCCTTAGTCTGTATGTGGTTCCTGCCATATATTCCTACATTTCAAGTTCTAAAAAGAATATTAGTGATGAGCCGATTGAAGCTGATAGTGAATAGTTTGATTGTATTTTTTATTCTCAATGCAGGATTACAGGCTCAGCAGGCCTTGTCGCTGGAAGAGTTTATTGAAATTGCATTAGAACAGAATTATTCGCTACGTATTGTAAAAAACCAGGAAATAATCTCCGGCAATAATTTTACCCGTGGTAACGCCGGAATGCTACCCGGTATTGATTTAAGATCATCATTTTCAGGAAATATCAATAATAGCAACCAAAATCTCCGGGAAGGCGGAGAGTTCAGCCTTCGGGGAATTCACAACACCACATTCAATAACGCTTTGCAGGGAAGCTGGATGCTTTTTGACGGTTTCAGGGCACAAATCAGATATGCCCAACTGGAAGAGTTGAAAAACATGGGTGAACTTGATACCCGCATTCAGATCGAAAACCTGATAGCTCAACTGGCATCTGAATATTATTTCTATGTACAACAAACCCAGCAGTTTTCAAATTTGCAGTATGCTGTTGATATTTCCAGGGAAAGGGTGCGTATTGAGCAGGAGCATTTTCTGCTGGGCTCCGGATCGAAAGTAACATTATTACAGGCTGAGGTTACATTGAATGCAGATAGTTCGCGGCTTGAACGACAATATGAAGTGCTCAGGGCATCGCGTATAAGGCTGGCAGAATTGATGGCTTTACCTGATCTCTCTGAAGACCTTGTGCCTGCTGATACATCCATTACTGTAAATCCTGGTCTGATGTACGATAATCTCATGGAAGATGTTATCAAACAGAATGCATCGATCCTTGCTGCCCTGCAGAATCGGAAAATCAGTGAATATGATCTTGATTTGATCCGTTCACGTGCTTATCCCTATCTGAATCTGAGCTCGGGTTATGGCTATACCTTTAGTACATCGCAAAGTGCTGCCTGGGAAAATCAACATTCGTGGGGTATGAATTATGGCATTACAGTGGGAATAAACCTTTATGATGGGCGCAACCTGCAACGCCAAAAAAGCAATGCCAGCATAGAGCTTGAAAACCGCGACCTGATGCTTGAGCGCACACAGCAGGAGATTACCGCCGATCTGCTCACCATTTATAATGCATACGCCAACAATCTTCGTTTGCTTGAACTTGAAACACAAAACCTGGCAGCTGCCCGCGAAAATGTGGAAATAGCTTTTGATCGCTACCGCCTGGGTGCGCTCTCCGGCTTTGAGCTTCGCGAAGTACAAAAAAACCTGCTGGAAGCCGAAGAACGCCTGCTATCCATTCAGTATCAGGCCAAAATGGCCGAAATAAGCCTGCTGCAGATTTCAGGAAGGATATTGGAGAGTTTTTAAAGATTTTTTTGATTTTGACTTGTCGGGGTGCGACTCTAAGTCGTGCCCCGAATCAATTGTGCGAACTTTTCTATAGATAACTTGTTATTATCGGCAAAGCATTACTATTTTTTCCAGCCAACCAATAAAATATAATTCTATGAAATTTTTCTTTACTTTTTCATTGCTTTTTTCTTTTCTATTCGTTCCAACTGCTTACAGCCAACATGTTAATAGTGTTGAATTTATTTCTTCAGCATCAGCCGATGAAATTTCCGAACTATTGGATTATGATGTAGATAATGGTGTTCATTTTTATAAAATGACCTATCATACCATGGGTTCAGATGGCATGCCCGATATTGCATCGGGTTTGATTGTGATTCCCGATAATGATGCACAGGTTTTTCCACTGGTAATTTATCATCATGGCACCAGCCCTGCAAAAGATGAAGTACCATCATCACTTAACCTGGATTACGAAGCCTATGCATTTATCGGTGCAAGCGGTTTTGCAGTGCTGGCACCCGATTATCTGGGCATGGGCGATTCAAGAGGCTTCCATCCTTATGTGCATCGCGAAACCCAGGCAAGAGCTTCCATAGATATGCTCAAGGCATTTCATCAATGGCTTGATGGAGAAGACTATTCCGTTAATGATAAATTGTTTCTGACCGGATATTCGCAGGGTGGCCATGCTTCTATGTCAACCCATCAGGAACTGGAATTCTTTCATTCTGATAAATTTACTGTAACAGCCGCTACACATTTATCCGGACCTTACAGCGTTTCGGGGGTTATGCGTGATTTGATGTTTAGTCAGGAAGATTATTTGTTCCTTGGTTTTATTCCTTATGTGATCCTGGGATATCAGGAAGTGTATGGTACTATGTATGAAGATCTCTCCGAAATTTTTCAGCCCGAATTTATTGCTTCTGTTGAAGCCTTTTACAATGGTGATCTCAGTCTGATTGAACTTACCTTTGCATTAATTTTTCAGGCGGGCCTGAATTATGGCAACACCTATCCTGTTACCTTATTTAACCCTGATCTGGTAAATGATGTTACTTCAGATGATGACCATCCCATCAATATTATCTTACGTGAAAATGATACTTACAATTGGGCACCCCAGGCCCCAACACGTATTTTCTACTGCATGGGTGATGAAACGGTACCTTTTGAGAATTCAATACTTGCCGATTCAATTATGCAGGCCAACGGTGCTGTTGATCTGATGACCGAAAATCTTAATTCGGATATGGGACACGGGGAGTGTGCCGTACCTGCCATACTTGAAACCATTGATTTTTTCAGGGGGTTTGTTGAAACATCTGCCTATCCCTTAGCATTTGAAGAAGAGATCAGTTTGTATCCCAATCCAACTGATGGAAGGATAAATATTACCGGAGCGAATGATTTAGCAGGCTATAATGTTCAGGTTTTGGATATCTCAGGCAAAATTCTTCTTGAGCAGGTTCTATCTTCCGAAATCAATATTGATCATTTGCAATCGGGAATGTATATTATCATGATCAGCAGCCCACAAGGACGATCTATCCATAAGATTATAAAAAAGTAAAGGAAAAAATTTCAGAAAAAAATTTACGTTGCTTTTTTAGTGTGAAATCGATAATTATGTATCTTGCATTTCCAAATTATTGATTCCACATGAGAAGTATTTTTATAGTCATTTTAGCAGTAATTGTAATTAATACTTTATCTTTTGCCGGCAACGACACTTTATCTCATTATTCAATTGATGAGTTGGTGTTTCACTCTCCTTTAGAAAAAGATGCATTTGATTGTTTGCTTGAAGAACAATCCTGCCACTACATGAAAAATGCATTGGCTACTGATGAAACTGTTACACATGTAGAATATCAGCAATATAAAAAGCACTTTTATGAATTTCTTGATGAAGTAAAGGAACATCGCCGGTTTCAAAGAAAACCTGAAAGGCAGATCAGGTATATTTTCAATGCCATTCATGATGAGTATTTCCGGTTATACCAGGAAACCCCCCATTTCAGCGATATTTTTACCCATGGAGTATTCAATTGCGCTACTGCTTCCGTATTGTATGCTCTTGCCTTTGAGTATTATTCCATACCATATGATATTATTCTGATACCAGAACACGTTTACCTTCTTGCTTATCCGCAACAACATAGTATTCTGGTTGAAACCACTAATCCTTTGCAAAGTGGTTTTCGGGCAATTAATCAGCGTGAAAAAGCCCGGGCAGTTCAATCTTTGGTAGATAGGAAACTGTTGTTACAGGAAGAAGTGAACAGGAAAGGGATAGACAGAATTTTCAATGAAATGTTTCATTCTGAAGATATTGTCAATCTTCATGAACTCATTGGAATTTTGTATCTTAACAAAGCTTCCGTAAAATCTGATATGGTTTGGAATACAGAAACGTATGAATTCCTGAAAAAATCATCCGTTTTTTATCCTGATCAGATGACAACTGTCAGGCTTCTTTTAAATGCTTCCATAATCCTTGATCAGTCAAATTACAAAGATTCTAATACCTACCGAACCTTAGCCGATCTTGAGAAATTTACTTCATTTGGTATTACACATAATGATATTATACAGCAAGGCGTTTTTTATATTAACAGAGCCCTAAGTGATAATAATGAAGCCGTTTTAGATTCAATTCACCAATGGTTTAACAGATATCATTCGGTTGACGAAATAATTTCAGAATTAAATTTTGTTTTCTATTATAACAAGTCATTAAAACTTATCAATGAATACAGGGTAGACGAAGCTCTTCCATTGCTGGAAGCAGCTTATATGATTAACCCCGATGATCATAATCTTAATATTCTTTTTATTGATGTCCTTACAATGAAACTCAAATCGGGTGACAGTAAGGATTATGATTATGAGTGGTTATCGTCAATGGCGAACAGAATACCTGAGTTAATGGACAACAAAAGATTTCAGACGCTCTATCAGGGGACACTTCTTGATCTGGTCAATCATCATTATGTAAGGAAAAACTTTGAAATGGCTGAAAAGTTTCGGTCAGATTTTGAACGCATATTTGCCCCGGAAGATTTGGCATCACCAAATATCATAAGGTACCTTGAAGAAGTGTATTCAAGAGCATCTCTGCTGTATTTCAGGAAGAACTTCATTTCAAGGGCAAAAGCTGTTCTGGTAAGTGGCCTTGAATATGCGCCTTACAGCATGGAATTAAAAGATAAACTCGATTATCTTCGCTGAAAGGAGAAATACTACATTAATAAAACCGTTTGGTGTTTTCTACAGCAAGGTTGTACTGACCTCTGAAAACTTCAGTATTTCCAAGCCTGGTTTTACGCTTTGCAATAATATGAACTTTTTGCATAAGTGATTGTCCGGGTCTTACATAATATTCAAGCATAGCCGTTCCCCCTTCTGATATAAGACCTACTGTAAAGTCAGGCTCCCCGTTTTCTTTTATCACTTCACGTGTAAATTGAGCATTGCGGGCTTTGTCGGATAACTGCATGTGGAGTTCGAATCTGTTTTCAAAGGCGGTTTTGTCAACCAACCGGAAAACAATTCTTTCTTCTTTGGTGATGAGGCGGCCATCTTTGTTATACTCTTTTAAACCTGGTACTTGCTCATTGTCTTTAAATGGGATCTCTGCCATTAGTTTATTGCCGGGATAATAGCGTTTCTGTATTCCTTCCCTTTTACCATTTACAAAAGGGGTTACCTGGTAAACATCGCCGTCTTCATAGTAGGTAATTGCATCACCGTGCTTGATTCCTTTATCATAGGTCATTTTAATTTTCAAAGTACCATCTCTGTAATAATTTTTTGCTACGCCGTGTCTCACGCTATCTTTGTAGCTGACAGCTGAAAGGAGTGTTCCATCTTTGCGATAACCTTTTCTGATACCATTATATGGGTCATCAGAAGTTTTTCCTGCTTTATCTGATAGTTCGCAGGCGGGTAACAGAAGAAGTAAAATGGCTGTTTTGAATAAAGTACGATTTAAAAAATGCAGTATATTCTTTGTTTTCATGTAAGGGTATTTTGTTGGTGATGTAATCAATTTACCGGGTAAAGATAAATAACAATGACAATTATAGTTATTTTTTTTGAATAATTAAATCAGGAAGGATTTTATCTTTATTTACCAATAACTTACATATTACCCCTTTTCCTAAATATGTATCTTTGCACCTGAATCAGAAAATTTTTTGAATATTATATGAGCGACGACAAAAAGATCATTTTCTCCATGGTGGGAGTTAGTAAAGTTTTTCCGCCATCCAAACAGGTTTTAAAGGATATTTACCTGTCATTTTTTTATGGTGCAAAAATCGGTATCATTGGTTTGAATGGTTCAGGTAAATCCACCCTGATGCGCATCATTGCGGGTGAAGAGAAATCTTTCCAGGGTGATGTGGTTTTTTCACCAGGGTATTCGGTGGGATATCTTGCCCAGGAACCCTATCTTGACAATACCAAAACCGTTAAGGAAATTGTGGAAGAAGGTGTGCAGAATGTGGTGGATATCATGAAAGAGTATGAGGAGGTTAACATGAAATTCTCCGAACCCATGAGCGATGATGAGATGACAAAACTCATTGAACGGCAGGGCGAACTTTCTGATCTCATTGAGCAATACAACGGGTGGGAACTTGACAGCCGGCTTGAGCGCGCCATGGATGCCCTGCGCTGTCCCGCGCCCGATGAGAAAGTTGAATACCTGAGCGGAGGTGAGCGCCGACGCGTGGCACTCTGCCGTTTACTCTTGCAGGAGCCCGATATACTTCTGCTCGATGAACCTACCAACCACCTGGATGCCGAGTCGGTAGAATGGCTTGAGCTGCATCTTAAGCAATACAAAGGGACTGTAATTGCCATTACCCACGACCGCTATTTTCTTGATAATGTAGCCGGCTGGATACTGGAGCTGGACCGTGGCGAAGGTATTCCGTGGAAAGGAAACTACAGCAGCTGGCTAGAACAGAAAACCAAACGACTGGCCCAGGAAGAAAAATCGGAAAGCAAACGCCGTAAAACCCTGGAGCGTGAGCTGGATTGGGTGCGTATGAATCCCAAAGGTCGCCAGGCCAAGGCAAAGGCAAGGCTTAATGCTTATGACAAGCTTCTCAATGAAGATGTGAAGCAAAAGGAAGAACGCCTGGAAATATTTATTCCCAGTGGCCCGCGATTGGGGTCCAAGGTGGTGGAAGCTAATGGTATTACCAAAGCTTTTGATGATAAATTGCTGTTCGAAGGTTTTTCATTCTCGCTGCCACCTGCCGGAATTGTGGGTATAATTGGACCTAATGGCGCCGGAAAAACCACACTGTTCCGTATGATTATGGGGCAGGAACAGCCCGATGCGGGCAATTTTGAGATTGGGGAAACGGTTCAGCTGGGCTATGTAGATCAGGCACACGTGGATATTGATCCTGAAAAGTCTGTCTGGGAAGTTATTTCAGGGGGTAATGAAACCATTGCACTTGCCGGTAAGCAATTCAACAGCCGGGCCTATGTAGCAAGATTTAATTTCAGTGGTGCCGATCAGGGAAAGAAGTGTGGTGTACTCTCAGGTGGTGAGCGTAACCGTTTGCACTTGGCCATGACCTTGCGCAGTGAAGCCAATGTGCTGCTGCTCGATGAGCCTACCAACGATATTGATGTGAATACTTTACGTGCACTGGAAGAAGGACTGGAGAACTTTGCCGGTTGCGCCGTTATCATTACCCACGATCGCTGGTTCCTTGACAGGGTGGCAACGCACATTATTGCTTTTGAAGGCGATTCAGAGGTGGCTTTCTTTGAAGGCTCATATACAGAATACGAGGAAAATAAGAAAAAACGTTTAGGTGATACAGGTCCCAAAAGAATTAAATACAGAAAGCTTCCTACTTAAGATATTCCCATGCTTATCAATTTTTTCCTGAATCTTAAATCTGTTAAATTGCGCAAACAACTGCACGATATGGACAACAGGCTTTTTAAAAAACTTGTTTACTACGATTGGCCTGGCAATGTGAGAGAACTGGAGAAGGATGCCATACAAAGGGCTGTGGAAATATATGACCGTAACATGACCAAAGTAGCTAAAGCACTTGGAATAAGCAGAAATGCGCTATATCAGAAAATCAAAAAATACTGTCTGAATATTTGATTTCAAAACTTGAGTTTATCACTTTTTTTGTGATAAATGAATTTTTTCTTTCTTCTGCGGAAAGGGTTTATGTAAAGGCTGAGCAATCCGATTCCGAAAAGGATGATGCAGGCCATAAAAATATTACTACCACTGTGCATATCCCAATACCAACCTTTTATTAATTGCAGGTAAACGTAATCAAAAATCAGGTTTGTAATCGGAAATTCAAACCTGAGCAAAACAGTTATAAGGACATCAATAAGTAAAATTACCACCATCAGTAAAATTGTAATGGCTGCAACAACTGTTATAAAAATGGTTTTTAATGCTGCAATAATTGATTCTTCAAGGTCAATGTTATCAAGTGCACCTTCAATCTGAAGTTTTCCGCTGGCAAACAAAACAATTGAAATGATAATGCTTGATATCATCAAAAAGAAGTTTCGGTTTTTCATGATCAGTTTCTTTGGATAATATTTTAGCTTTCTGGTATACGATATTTTTATAAATAGGTTTTTGCTGCACATACAACTGTCATAATAAGTGACACTGTAATAAAACATGACAGGTGATGTGTCATAAAAAATGACATTTATGCGTAATTTAGATAATTATTTTACATGCAGATTTATTTATCTGTATATCAGTATCTGTTGTTTTATGGTACCTGATTTGTTTTGTGATGGTTAACCCGGAAGCCAGGGCACACAAAGTTACATTGTAAAGGGCAAAGGTAATCCGGATAGTTTCAACAGTTGCTCGCAAGGGGCCGGGCGCGTTATGGGGCGCAAACAGGCTCAGCGCAGTCTCAATCTGAAGGAAGAAATCAAAAAGCTTAACGAAAAGGGAATCATTCATGCAGAGCGCTCTGTAAGGGACCTGGATGAAGCCGCCAGTGCATACAAGGACATCAATATGGTTATGAAAAACCAGCAGGATCTGGTAGAAGTACTTGTTGAGCTCACTCCCCTCGCAGTGGTAAAAGGATAATTTTACCATTTAAGCTACATTTTTTTTCCACCCGTAGATATCACCTGCAATTTTTGGGTTGTTTTACTCGTTTTTTATGCGTTAATTTGCTATAGTTTTGTAGTATCAATAATTATATAAACTATAACCTTTACCGCTAAACTACCGTAAAACAATTAACTATGAAACACATCCGACTATTTCATTTATTTATTTTCCTGATTTTGGTGATTCTCCAGGTGAGTTGTTCCAAGGATGAGGGTGATAAGGACCCCATTGATCCTGTGGAAAATGGAAATATCATCATCAACAATGATTTGACACGGCTTAATAGTCGCGTTCAGTTTCGTAACGAACTGGTACCGATTGACAGAAATTATCTTTATACAACCAAAAGTGATGATGACGAGGTTGACTACACTGAAAACTTCGCATTCAAACTAAAGGCTGATGTTGACCCGCCAGTTTATCAGGATCAGGTTCTGATGGCTACCCACGTGGCAATTAAAGACAATTACGCCTTTGTGTCGTATAATTTCAGAGGTGATGAATATGCAGGTGCGGTTGAAGTATTTGACGTCAGCAATATTTCGCAACCGGTTATACTTTCGCAGGCAATATTTCCAACTGCCGATATCAACTCTATTGATTATGCTGACGGCAAGCTGTTTATTGCAGGTGCCACAGAAGATTTTTACCATTTCCAGTTTGAAGATCCAGCTTTTTTCCAGGTAATCTCATTGAACTCCCAAATGCAAATTACCGCAGTGGATGTGATTATGGATATTCCTTCATATTCGGCCAATGGCATACAGGTGAGCGATTCAAATATTTTTGTTACCTCCGGAGATAACGGAGGAATCACCATATTCGACCGCGAATATAATCTGGTGAAACAAGAAGAGATATTTGATGCACGTTCTGTTGCATCCAACTCTGATAATGCTTATATCTTATCAGGTCAGCCGGGAACCATCAATGTTTTTAATCTTAATTCTTCTGATTTTGTTGATAATTTTATCATTGGCGGAGCCAATACCCCATACTCAAAATCAGAAATTTCAGTAAATGATACTTACATCTTTGCAGCCCTTAATGAAGAGGGCGTAAGGATGGCAGAACTTGACGGCACCATAAAACAACATATTCCGAAACCCGAAACCCCTGAAGGAGCGCTGGATGAAAATCATGTTACCAACAGTGTATCGCTTAACAATTCACTTGTTTTTATGGGCAATGGTGAATCGGGTATTGCTGTAGGTGAAGTAATTGAAGAACTGGATGACCAGGTGGTAATTCATGGTACTATGGCTTTTAACGACATGGGTTCGTCGAACTTTGTTCAGTCGCGCGACAGTATCATCTTTGTTGCAAGTGGACTGGGCGGACTTAAGATCCTGGCCATAAGCGTTGATGAAGGTGTTCCTGATGATATCATCCCGGGAGAACCTTGTCCTACTCTTATGGATGCCATTACCCTTATGTTCCCCGAAGGACAGGAAGCCATTGATCATCACCCGTATTTATTTGAAGATGACGTTACGCTGAATGTAACAGTTGAAGAAGAAACTCCTGTGTATGTGAAATTTATCTGGGAAGGTGCCGGCTGGAAAAATACATTCGGTTATTATGCTTATCCGGCTGATAATCCACCTTCAAGTATTGAAGAACTCGAAAAGTATGTTGTATTTCCTAACGCCTCCATGGAGGGAAGCGGCGGCGGACTCGAACAGGGAGATATGGTGCAATTGGGCGATGGACCGTTTCCGGCAAATACTGTAATCGGATTTTATCTTGTTGCTCAGGGCTGGGCCAATGGTCAGATGGTTGATGGTGTGTATACCCATTACACAAATACATCATTTAATGAAAGTAATAACCAGCAACATTTGCTCTTTATTGAAAACGGATGTGAAGATCTGGTTCTCACCTTTGAAGATATAATGCTTCCCGGTGGCGACAAAGACTTCAACGATATTATTCTTGTGATTAAGGATAATGATGAAGATTTTACCAATACAAAATTCAATGTGGATGGAATAATTACTCTATCTGAAGACGATATGTAATTCACTTCATAACATAAAAAAAGCCGGCAAATTAATTTTAATCTGCCGGCTTTTTTTATAAACAATTTATGTTATGATTTCACCATTGAAAGTGCAGGATATCTTTGTTGTATAAAGTAAAATCCACCGAAGAAAACACTGCTGTAGAAAAGATCACCCAGAATAGTAGTATGGAAAAACGGAATGGCCATAGTATAACTCTGTATTAAACCACTAAAAGTTTGAGGATAATAAGGACTTCCCACCCAAACAGCAAAATTGGTGATCAAAAAGAAAATTACTGATGAAGCAACTGCTCCGCCCAGTACTGTAGCAATCTTTACATTATTTCGCATGAGATTACCTATTAATGCAACCACTGCAAAACTGATATAAACAGGAACCATAAAACCGTGAAAACCAATTAACAGGTCACTGATAAACAATGCAAACAAAGGAATAAAAAAGGCCAGCCATTTTCTTCCCATATGTGCTCCTCCAAAGAGCGCAATGGCTGCAATAGGGGTGAAATTAGGATAATGGGGAACCAATCGCATTACAGCTGCAAAAAGTATAATTCCGGTTACTACGAGTACTCTGGGTGTAAATATTTTCTTCAGATTCATGATTAATATTTTTATTTTTGAATAGCTGCTTTAAACGTGAGCAAAAGTAAAAAATCATTTTCATTTTAACAGCAGAAAAATAATTTTGTTTTCTGTTACGTCATTTCATTGCTCATAAAACAATATTCATGCTTATAGTTGCTGATATTTTTTTTACGGTTTTTCACCTGATATTGATTTTATTTAATCTGTTGGGCTGGATATGGAAACCATTGAGAAAAATACATCTTATAACCATATCATTAACTTTAGCATCATGGTTTATTTTGGGTATTTGGTATGGATGGGGTTATTGTCCTTTTACCGACTGGCACTGGCAGGTTTTGCGTGAACTGGGATATTCAGGGTTGCCGGCATCTTATGTCAGTTTTCTTATAAACAGGATTTTCGGTTACAGCCCGTCTTATGAGTTGGTAAATGCCTTTACAATTGGTCTTGCACTTCTGGCTTTTTTTGCATCCCTGAAAGTAAACTTCCTAAAACGGAAAACCGGGTGAAAAAAGTAAATACATGAATCAAATAATTGGCTGTATAAAAGTTTAAACTTTATTTATACCTTTAAAAATTGTATTTAAAACCCCCATGACATATGAAATATCCTGAATACCTTGAGAATGATCAATGGCTGCAACCTTTTTTCGAAGCTATTGTGGGTCGTTTAAAACGTGCAGCCGATAAAGAAAAAGAATTGTTGGGTAATATGAATAGCCTGGATGATTTTGCTGTAGGTCATTTATATTACGGGTTGCATAAAGAAAAGCAAAACCGGATCCTTCGTGAATGGGCACCCAATGCAACCAAAATATTTTTAATCGGAGATTTCTCTGAATGGCAACCCAGGGACGAATTTGCCTTTCACAACATTGGTAACGGAAACTGGGAGTTGAAAATCCCAACAGATAAATTAAAACACCTTGATTTGTATAAACTGCTGATGTGCTGGGAGGGTGGCAGCGACGAAAGGATCCCGGCATGGGCCAAAAGGGTGGTTCAGGATGAACAAACCCATGTATTTAATGCGCAGATCTGGGATCCTCCGCAACCTTATAAATGGAAGAATAAGGCACCTGTAAAACCGGAAAATTTTGTGCCCTTGATTTATGAAGCCCACGTGGGTATGGCTACGGAAGATTACAAAGTGGGTACATACAATGAATTTCGAAAAAATATTTTACCCGGTATAAAGAAATCGGGTTACAATACCATACAATTGATGGCTGTAAAGGAACATCCTTATTACGGCTCTTTTGGGTATCATGTAAGCAGCTTTTTTGCTGCATCTTCCAGGTTTGGTACACCGGACGATCTGAAGGCTCTCATTGACGAAGCACATGGTATGGGCATTTTTGTAGTGATGGACATAGTGCATTCTCACGCCGTGAAAAATGAAGTGGAGGGTATCAGCAGGTATGATGGCACATTATATCAGTTCTTTCATGAAGGGGCGCGTGGTGATCACCCGGCATGGGATAGCCGTTGTTTTAATTACGGTAAAAATGAAGTACTGCATTTTCTGCTGTCCAATTGTAAATTCTGGCTTACCGAATATCAGTTTGATGGATACCGGTTTGATGGCATTACGAGCATGCTTTACAATGATCACGGGCTGGGAACAGCATTCACAGATTATCAGCAATACTATAACGGCAATCAGGACGATGACGCCATAGTATATCTCAAACTTGCCAATAAGCTCATCCACCAGGTTAATCCCAATGCATTAAGCATTGCAGAAGAAATGAGCGGAATGCCCGGGCTGGCAACTCCGGCAGAGAAGGGGGGATATGGTTTTGATTATCGCCTGGCGATGGGAATTCCTGATTACTGGATAAAAACAATTAAGGAAACCCGCTTGGAGTTCTGGAATGTGGGAGATATGTATTACAACCTTTCCAACAAAAGAGCTGATGAAAAAACCATTCATTATGCCGAATCACACGACCAGGCGCTTGTTGGTGATAAAACCATCATATTCTGGCTTATGGATAAGGAAATGTATTTTAATATGCATGTTAACCACCAGAATATTGTTGTGGATAATGGGATTGCTCTGCATAAAATGATTAGACTCCTTACCCTGGCAACAGCAGGAAATGGTTATTTAAACTTTATGGGAAATGAATTTGGCCACCCCGAGTGGATCGACTTCCCCGGCAGGCATAACAACTGGTCATATCACTACGCACGCCGCCAGTGGAGTCTGGCGAAAAATCCTGAATTAAAATACCGTTTTCTTAATGCTTTTGACCAGGCCATGGTAAAGTTTTTTAAAAAGCGAAATGTTATCAATAAGACTTTGGGTTATCCGCGTGTTCAGAATGCAACCGATCAGGTTCTGGTTTTTGAGAGGGGCAAGTATCTTTTTGTGTTTAATTTTAATCCTTTCCGATCTTTTACCGATTATGCCTTTGAAGTAGCCGGAGGAGAATATAATATTGTGCTTGATAGCGATGACTCTGATTTTGGTGGTTTTGCCAGACAGGACCATAGTGTTGTTCACAGTACCCATACCAATGCAATAGGTAATGAAGCTCTGCGGCTTTATATTCCATCATTAACTGCTTTTGTTCTCGAAAAAAAATAAGACCATGGAACTTAAAATTGCCAGAAAAATAAAAAGTACACCTGAAGAAGTGTACCGTGCACTTACCAACCCTTTTACAATTGAACTTTGGACCAATGAACCTGCTGTAATGGAAGAAAGAGAAGGCACTGAATTTTCAATTTTTGGAGGAAATATTACCGGGCGTAATATTGAGTTTAAACCCAATGAGCTTATCAGGCAGGTGTGGTATTTTGAAGGAGAAGAATCGGAAGTGTTAATAAAATTATTTCCTGATAAGGCAAGAACGCGAATCGTAATAAAGCAAGCGGGTATACCTGAAGATGCTTATGAAAACATTAAAAGTGGGTGGGAGGAAAGCTATCTTGATCCTTTGACAGATTTTTTCGAAGCATAATTTTCACTGCAATTAAAAACCTCTTCTATATTTATACTAAATTTGCACCGTTTTTATTCAAACCCAATCAATTAATAAAATAAACAAAAAAACTATGTTTAAAAGACTTGCAATTATTGCTGTTTTAGGAGTATTAATATATTCCTGTAACCAACCAACACAAAAAGCTGAAGAAACCCAGGTTACAATGATCTCAGAAATGGTAACAGAACCTTTGAGCTATGAAGGACAAGAGGTTACATTTGAAGGTACTATTACTCATATTTGTCGTCATAGCGGTGACAAAATGCGTGTAAATCAAATGAATGATTCTGATTTTAGTATACTGGTTATGCTGGAAGATTTTCAAACCCAGATAAATCCGGATTTCGAAGGACGTAACGTTAAGGTTACAGGTATTTTGAAAACAGAGGTTCGTAACCTTGATGAGATGGAGCATGATCATGACCACGCCCACGATGGTGAAGAAGGACATGAATGTGAATCAACCGAAGAAGCCATTAAAATGCTTGAAGAAAAAGGAATTACCCCTGAAATTATGGCTTATATTGAAATGAATGGTTTCGAAGTTATAGAAGAAGCATCTGCAGAAGAAGTTGAAGCAACTGAAGAAACAAAAGAAACTGAAGAAACAAAAGATGAAACTGTTGAGGTTGCCGAAGCAGCTAAAACCGGTGAAGGATGTTAAATTGAAGCCTTATTCTATAAAAAAAGGGATACCGTTTTGTGGTATCCCTTTTTTTTATAACCATTATTCAAAAAGATTATCAATGTATTTTTTGTAATCGGCAAGTATTTCATGAATCTGCTTTTCAAAATCAATTCTTGCCTGTTCTTCTGCTTTCAATTGTTCCTGATAAATTTCAATTTTCTTTTTCAATTTTTTAATTTCAACCTGGGCTGCAGGATCATCTTCCTGATTTGATTTACCTGCATACTCTTCCTGCAACGCATTAAGTTCATTTTCAGTTTGCTGTTTGCTATCAATTACTGCATCGAGTTCTTTGGAAATATTTTCCATCTCTATCTGATATTCCTGTTCTTTTCTGATATAGTTTTGCAGGTCATTGCCCATGAGTTTGTTTTGTTCAGATAGTTCATCAATGGTTTTACGGGCTTCATTTAGTTTATTTTCAAGCTCGGTGTGTGGCTCATCAGTTTTTTCAGAATTATCGCGAGTAATTATTTCTTTTTTAGCATTTTCTAACTGTTGCGATAATTGTTCTGCTTTTTCTTCCAGTTGTTTTTTCTCGTTTTTAAGTTGAATGATCTGAATATGAGCATCACCGGCCTTTTTCTCGTATTCGGCAATTTTTTCATCAATTTCCTTATCTCTGTCTGCAGAATCAGGAGATGGTTGCTTTTTGTATTCCTCCAGTTCATTTTTGAGATTTATTATATTATCTCTCTGCATCTTAATGAGAGCTTTATCATTATTTACAAAGTTGATTTTACGTTTTAGCTTTTTTAACCTAACAGCCATAATGGTTATGCTTAGGAGCGCCAATACAAGTAAGACAACCAGTATAATGACTATCACTATCCATGCTGAGTTTAAATCATCAATTTCTTTCTCCAGTTCTTTATTTCTTTCATATTCTACCTGCAGGTCTTTTAAGGCACTTTCTCTGGCTGCAATAGCATTATCAAAATAGTCATCTACAAGAATATTATCGATGGTAATAATGCGGTTTTGCAGGTCAAATATCCTGCTCTCTACCCCGGGAGTGCGTCTCGGGCTCGAAATCAGATCAATGTATTGTGTTATAAGCTCTGTACGGACTTTTCTAAGGCTGTCAGGTTCGCTTATAGCAAAGCTTTGAATATTCAGGAGCAGCAATATAGCTAGCGGAATAAAAAATTTCTTCATCATACAATTATTTATAGATTTGTGCTGTCAATATTATAAGGTACAAGTTTAATAATTTTCTACCGAAAAATTCGCTCAAAACAAAAATAAAAACGATTAAAATTTGAAAAAATATTTCGGGAAATTCTTTTAAATAACCAGCAAAAAGTGCAAAATTTAAAGTCTATTGAATCACTTGAAAAATATCTTAGGCTTTGTTTCAAAAAGAGTCTGCCCGGAGTCGAAGCACATCTGGGTATCGCTCCGAATCACAGACGAAAGGATATTGTAAATGCCGGTTTACGCAAAAACGGAGTACGAAGTAGTGTGCTTATTTTGTTTTATGAGAAGGGTGGTGATGTTCATCTTGTGTTTATTCGTCGGCCCAACTATGCCGGAGTCCACAGCGGTCAAATATCTTTTCCGGGCGGGAGATGGGAGAAAACAGACAAGAGTTTATATCATACTGCTTTAAGGGAAGCCCGGGAAGAGGTGGGTATTTATCCTGAGAAAGTTAAATATACGGGTAAGTTAAGTGATCTTTATATTTCACCCAGCAATTTTCTTGTGAGTCCTTTTGTAGGGATTTATCAAGGTGCATGTGTGTTTGAACCTGACCCGACTGAAGTGGCCGAAATTGTAGAAGTACCTTTTTCGTTTTTCCTTGAAACGGAATCTCTTACCCAGGTTGATATCACCGTAAGGGGAACCGAATTGATTTCCACACCGGCATTTGTATTTAACGAACATATCATTTGGGGGGCCACGGCAATGATTTTAAATGAACTTATATTGCAGTGGAAAAATACAATTGTTGGTAAACGATAACTGGGGAAACTTAAATTAAAGCCCCTGCAATACAAGCTGTTTTCTGTAACTTATAGTTTTACTTTATTCTTTTTTTACCATCATTTGTTACATAACATGGCGATCCGTTGCTTACTTTGCTTATAACAAACTGATATTATCCAGAAAGTTTTCAAGAGATTCATTAGTATCAAGCCCAAGTTTTTTTCTCAGGCGATATCTTGCTTTTTTAATGCCTTCCTGAGATATATTGAGAACACTGGCTACTTCCTGTGAGTTAAGATTCATCTTTAACAAAGAAATCAATCTAAGTTCACCTGGTGATATTTCAGGGGCAATCTCTTTTATCTTTTTTGCAAACCCTTTGTGAATATCTTCAAAGTATCTTTGAAATCGCTCCCATGAATGTTCATTGTTGATATCAATATTGATTTTATTGATAATTCTTTTTTGCAGATTACTATTAGGACATTCACTTTTCAACTCACGAATCATCTCTTTCAACTCCTGCAACAGGTCATTTTTTTGAGCGATATGAAGCACCTGTGTAGTAATTTCCCTTTTTTTAAGGTCAAGCATATTGTTTGTAATATTATGCTCCAGTTTTTTTCTCTTAAGTTTTTGTCGAAGTGCAACCTGAACCAAAAAAACAGTAATAACAGCCGAAACCAGTAATATGGTCAAAAGCAGAAATCTGTTTCTGTTGTTCCTTTCTTTTTGGGCGAGCAGTTCAATCTGAAATCTTTGTATTTCTATTTCCTGATCTTTTTTTTCAGTTTCATAAATGATACGCAATTCCTCGATTTGCTCTAGTTTCTCTGAGGTAAAAATACTGTCAGACAATTCCTGGTGACTCTTAAAATCAGAAAGAGCCAACTGGTGCATCCCCATACTTTCATGACTCAAAGATCTTTCAAGATAGGCTCTGCTTTTATCGGGTCTTAAATTCAATTCTTCAGCAATACGAATAGATTCGTTTAAATTTTGTAAAGCTTGCCGGGGTTTATTGGTTTTATTAAACAATAAACCCAGGTTGTTCAATACTTTGACTTTCCCTGGAATATCTCCTGTACGGATAGTTATTTCAAGACCTTCATCAAGCATCTTTCGGGCTTCGTTGTATTGCTCTCTGAGAATATAAAGACTACCCAGGCTGTTCAAAGTGCCGGCTTTCACGGTTAAATTACCTGCACTATCTGCTTTGGCAGCACTTTCCTGTAAAAGATCCAGGGCTTCATTATAATTACCCTGTGTGATAAATAAATCACCAAGATTTCCCAACAATACAGCCTGGTAGATAAGATCATCGTATTTACGGTAAATCTGAAGGGCTTCTTTGCTATGCTCAATAGCATCAGGAATATTACCCAGTTCCTGCTCTATTGTGGCCAACTGAAGCAGAATATCGGCCCTGCGAACAGGCTTTTCAAATTCCTTCATCAGTCGTAAAGCCTGCAGGGTATAATTGTAGGCAATATTAAAATTGCCCTGTTCTTGGTTGATTTGGCTTTTCATGGCATAGCCGGTTGCCAGTCGGTATTTATCATTTTTTCGCTGCAAAATAGCTATGTTCATATCATTGAGCGAGTCGGCAGCAGAAAAATTACCTGTGTTCAGGTATGTTGTAGCCATTCCGTTGACTGCCAGTACCATTCTCATAGTATCGCTTATATTCATTGCCAGATCATAAGCCCGGCTAAAAAAGAAATTTGCTGAATCGTATTGATCCCTGTTATTCTGTAATACCCCAGTATGAAAGTTGGCAAGGCTTTCCCATTT
>JBHEOF010000044.1:0-548 GCA_046261715.1 Bacteroidales bacterium | reverse complement strand
GCTAAGGCAAGATTTTCACGGGCAAAAGCCATGGATCGCTCCGGATCGCGATACATATATGCATTGATCAAGTGGGTAAGTGTGCCTAATTGGAATGTATCTTTTGACCGGTTATTGTAAATCTGCAACAGGCTGTCGATTTGGTTAGTTTGTGCATAGTTCCACTCCGGGATACATAAAACAACCCATACTGCAGCGAAGATATATTTTCTCATGAAGATATGAATTTACAGAGTAATGTTTTGAAAGCATATAATACTTAAATTTAATAAAAAATGCTTTACGCTCTGATAAGTCGGCGTAAAGCATTTTATTTCAAATATTTTAAAGATCAAACGGACCTATGCTTTCTTGTCCTGCCCCATATAAATTTCCGTGCACAGCGTATTGAGTGCCGGTATGATTAAACACGATAAAAAACCGATTCACACCCAGGAAAAATCCTATGCCTGCACCAACTTTTTCAGGAGTAAAGGGTAACTGCCAACCTGAACCTGCTACTTCAATCACATTGCCAAAGCTATTTGGATTGTTCTTATAAAGGGAAT
>JBHEOF010000043.1:0-27111 GCA_046261715.1 Bacteroidales bacterium | reverse complement strand
GATCCTGAGACCATGGAAAAGCTTCAACGAATTGAACAGGCAGAACGTGAAGCAACAAAAGCAGAATTTGATCAACAACTAAAGGATACGCGTGGAGAAGCTAAAGAAGTAACATTGTCTATGGACAGAGCACCTTTTAGCAATCATCAGATTCAGCCTGGTCAGGTTCAGCCTGCATTCAGAGATGGACATACCGGCTTTGCCTGGAATATCTATGCTGCATCATCCGGATTACTGGAAGGGCCCATAAGTCTTAACCTTGAAACCGGAGCATCAACTTCCATCCAGGAAGTATCCACTGATGTCATCTGGATGGCTGCCGGAGAAGTAGCCGATGACATCTGGTACACAGTAAGCTATGACCCAGCTAACGGAAGTTTACACACCGTTGATCCTGCTACAGGTGACTACACCCTTGTGGGTGCAACCGGTTACTCCTTAACTGGTCTCGCCTATGATCAAAATTCAGGCACTATGTATGCCTCTGGTTTTGATGGCACTAACAGTCAGTTATACACCGTTGATCTGAATACTGGTGCGGCTACCCTTGTGGGCCAGATTAGCACCGGTATCGTCATTGGTATAGCAGCTGATGCAGACGGAAATATGTATGGCATTAATCTAGATGACAACCTGTATACCATTGACGCAAATACCGGCACAGGAACAGTTGTTGGCCCATTGGGAGTAACTATCAATTACGCACAAGATATTGCGTTTGACAGAGACAATGACGTTTTATACGGTGCATTGTACACAACAACCGGAGGTTTATATACTATTGATGTAACAACGGGTGCAGCAACTTTAATTAACAATTTTGTTGCAGAAGTAGCTGGTTTTGGCATTCCCTATGCAACCGCAGAAGATGACGCACCTGCAGCAGTAGATGACTTAACTGCTACAGCCGCTGCTGAAGGTGCACTTGAAGCTACTCTTACATGGACCAATCCATCAACACAATTTAATGGTGATCCTTTAACTGAACTAACAGAAGTTAATGTATACCGCGGTGATGTATTAATCTATACAGATGCGTCTCCTGCTATTGGTGGTGCAGAAACATATACTGATAATGATGTAGCACTATCTGGTAATTATACTTATTCTGTGCAGTCTGTAAATACTGCAGGTGAAAGTCCTGCAGCAGGTGTTACCATATATGTAGGTGAAGATGTACCTGCAGCTCCCGGTAATGTAGTGCTTGCAGCACAGGATAATGATGGTTTCCTTACATGGGAGGCCCCAACCACCGGGCTCAATGATGGATACTTTGATCCTGCCTCTTTGGTTGAATACAGCATTACGCGTAATCCTGACGGGGCTACTTTTACTTTAGCAGCCACTGAAACAGAATTTCTGGATGAAACAGTTCCCGGAATAGGATTTTATTCCTATACTGTTGTTGCTGTTAACGATGTGGGAGAAGGTGGTGCTGCCACTTCCAACACCGTATTGCTTTCAGCCGAAGGTGCTGTTTTTATGGGCAATGGTGAGGTAACAACATGCGAAGGTACTTTCTTTGATTCAGGCGGACCCGAAGGGGATTATGCAAATAATGAGAATTTTGTTCTTACATTCTACCCCGAAACCGAAGGTGCGAAAATGCAGTTCGAGTTTACTGCCTTTAATGTTGAGCAAGGATACGATTTCCTTTATGTTTACATGGGTGAAGAAGTAGATGAAGCAAATCTTGTAGGTCAGTTTGCCGGTACTTCCGTGCCTGCTCCTCTTGTTAATCTTATATCTACACATCCAACAGGAGCAATCACCTTCCGCTTTACTTCTGATGGCAGTGTACCAAGACCCGGCTGGCAGGCAACCATTGGATGTTTTACACCTGCAGAGCTTGATCTGGATGGTATTAATATTTCTGGAAATACTACTCCTTCAGTTGGTGTGGAAAGTAATTACACAGTTACTTTACTCAACAGAGGTTCTAATGATCTGCTTGCTTCAGATTATACCGTTGAGCTCAGAGATGCTGACGAAAATGTACTTGCCTCTGTTGATGGTGTGGATGTACTGGCCGATGAAACCGTTCAGGTAATTGTACCATGGACTCCTGATACTGAAGGCCCGCTTACCATCTTGGGATACGCAAATCTTCCGGGTGATGGAAACCCCGAAAATAACAACACACCAAGCATTGATATTGTGGTACAGCCCGCCGATATAGTCGCTGTCACTATTGGTGATGGTGAGGTGCTTACAAATCAACCTTATAACTTTGTTTGGGATTACAGTATTCAGCAAACCCTTTATTATCCCGAAGAAATTGGTTTAGGTGGCGGAGTAATTACCGGTATTCAGTATGTTAACAGTTTTAATGAAACAAAACTGGATAAAAACATTATGATCTGGATGGGTGAAACTGATCTTGAAAATCTGGCTGATGGCTGGGTTGATCCTTCAACCTTGCAGTTGGTATTTGATGGACAGGTAGATTTTCCCGAAGGTGTTAACGATATTTTTATTCCATTAGACGAATTTTATGTTTATGGTGGCGGTAATCTTGTTATTTACAACTACAAAATGGACGATGAGTGGTCAGGTAGTAAAAATTTCTTTAATACCGATGATCCGGCTTCAAATCGTACCCGTGGCGCACAGCAGGATAATACTCCATATGATCCTGTGAACCCAACTGCCGGTACAGCAAGAAGTACTTTCCCGAATATAACCATGTTTTTCTCTACTGAAGGATTGGGTGCATTAGAAGGTACTGTTACTGATGGCACAGATCCTCTTGAGGGAGTATTGGTAAGTGTTCTTGGAACCAGCTCAACAAGAGTAACGGATGAGAATGGATTTTACGAATTCTCCGCGCTTCTTCCAGATACTTACAACGTTGAATTCAGCAAGTTCGGTTACGAGACTGTTGTTATTGAAGGTGTTGTGGTTGAAGAAGATGTTGCTACAGAACAAAATGCCGTTGTTCCTTTGCTCGATCAGTTTACTGTTTCCGGCGTTGTTCAAGGTAATGACGGAGTGCTCATTGAAGAGGCTGCTGTTACTATGGTAGGTTATGATAACTACAGCGCCGCAACAGATGCAAGTGGTGCATTTACCATTGCTGATGTTTTTGGTGGAACCTACGAGCTTACCGTAATAGCACCAGGTTATGAAGACTATATGGATGCTGCTGTTGTAGTTGATGCTGATACTGATCTTGGTACGCTTGAAGTAATAGAAATTCTGTATGATCCTTATGGTCTTACCATTGAAACAGAAGGTATGGAACCCGGGTCTGCTTTGTTTACTTGGAATGAAGCCGAACTGCTTATGCTATATCAGCATGATGGCGAAGTACCTGCCGAACCCAATGCTTTCTTCCAAAACAGTGCTAATGTATATGGCACCATCTTTGACCTGTCAGGTTATCCCGATGCTGTTGTTAGTCATATTGATTTTCATCACTTGCAATGGGGACTGCCTGCTGCAGATTATGACTTCCTTGTCCATATAGTCGATTGGTCTACTTTTTCAGTGATTGAAACTATCGGACCATTGACAACTTCAGTTAATGATGATTGGGAAGAAGAGGTAATGCTTGGAATGATAGATGTTGCAGGTTATGATCAAGTAGGTATATTGATACAACCTCAAGGTAACGCTCCAGATGATGCCTATCCAGATATTACTGCTGATGCCACAGGTCCGAGTGGATTGTCTATTGTAGCACCATTCAATGATCTCAGCAACTTTACTGTAAACCCGGCTTCCGTGGGCGACTTCTTTATTAACCTATGGATTAGCACCGCGTTTACTGGCGATAAGATTGTTAAAGCAGAAGGACTTGTATCTGATAATCTAGAACCTGTTGAAACAAGAAATGGAATTTCAGTACCTAGTTCAGAAGTTACTTTGACTCAGAATTTTCGGGAAATGATTCCATCTGACAAGGTATTTACCGGGTTTAATCTATATCTCAATGATATGGAGAACCCGTTAATAACTAATCATCAGTCAACCAGTCATATGTTTACCGGTCTGCCGGGTGGATCTCATACTGCAGGTGTTCAGTCTGTATACACCACAGGTGAATCGGAAGTTATGACCATCGATTTCGAAGTTGAAGGACCGGAGTATGCACGTGTGCAAATCATCCACAACTCTGCTGATGCGGTTGTTGCCAATGTGGATATATATGTAAATGGTGAGCTTGCGCTTCCCAATGTGGGTTTCCGTCAGGCTACGCCATTTATCGACATTGTTGCCGGTGTAACCCTTGAGCTGCATGTAGCTCCTGCAGGTGCTGATTTTGAAGACGCACTTGGCCCCATCGAAGTAATGTTTACACCCGGTGAAACCTATGTGGTTGTTGCCAATGGTATTGTTAGCGATACAGGTTACGATCCTGTACAGCCCTTCGGTCTCTTTGTATTTGACCAGGGACAGGAAGAAGCCGGATCCGATGATAATACCGATGTTCTTGCTTTTCACGGTGCTACTGATGCACCCGAAGTTAGTGTATGGGCAATGGGTGTTGACAATGCGCTGCTTACATTTGAATATGGTGAGTTTGCCGGTTATCTGCCATTGCCGACTAACGACTATGTCCTTGAAATTCGCGATGCTGCTGGTGAAAGCGTAATTGTTGCCTACGAAGCACCGCTTGCAACCCTTGGTCTCGAAGGTCAGGCACTTACCGTTGTGGCTTCAGGGTTCCTGAATCCTGCCAACAACAGCGATGGTCCTGCATTTGGTCTCTGGGTAGCTACAGCTGCCGGTGGCGATCTGCTTGAACTGCCAATTTACGTTAGCGTTCAGGACATCAACATGAGTGAAGGAAACATTACCATGTTCCCCAACCCAAGTTCTGATATGGTGAACCTGCAAAGTACTAACACTATGACTGAAGTAAGAGTAGTTGATATAAGTGGTCGTGTAGTGTATACAAGCAGCATTGAATCTGGTCAGCATCAGATCAATGTTCGCCAGTTCGAAAACGGAATTTATTTCGTTCAGGTGGTTACTGCTGACGGTATGTTTACCGGAAAACTTCAGATCCAGAGATAAACCTTAAAGGTTATATCATTTTCTTACAAAAAGAGGAGGCTTAGGTCTCCTCTTTTTTTTACATGGATTTTTTAAACTTTTCAGGTGATGGATTTCTGAAAAGTTTGTTCAACGCTCTTTGACAATACCATTATGCAATTGATGAAAAACAATCAATTCAGGGATTATTGGAAAAACAAAAACAGGTAAAAACACCCAATGATTTTCTGTAATAAAACACGCGGAAAATAGGGAAAATACGCTGTTGTTTAGGAGTTTACCCTAAGTAACTTTGTAGTAATAAAGGGTTCAAAAGATTGACATACAGTTTTCAGGGTCAATTCATTGAGCTTCTGAATGAAACAAAATTAGTTAAATAACCGCGACTGAATGAAGAGATTCATTACCATATTTTTCTTCCTGATGCTTCTTCAAGGTTTACGCCCGGCAGTGGCTCAAACCGATACGGAGTTTTGGTTTGCGGTACCGAAACTAACCGAAGGTCATGCTTGGGGTGGAAGAAGGTTTTATTTCAGGTTTGCAAATCTTGAATTACCTAATGAGATTACCATATCAATGCCCAATAACCCCATGTTTATTCCTATTGTGGCTAATCTGGCTCCCAATGAAGCACTTAGCATTGAAGTTACTGCCCAGATAGCGCAATTGTGGTCACAAAATCCCAATGAAATCTATAACAGGGGTATCCAGATTACAGCAACCAACTTAACTACAGCATATTTCGAGGTGGGTACAATTAATAATCCTGATATTTTTGCCTTAAAAGGCCGAAATGCCTTAGGAACAGATTTTTTTGTCCCCTTCCAGAATTATTACAGGAATGGGATTTATAACCCACGGCCCTATTCCGGGATTTACATTGTAGCCACAGAAGACAATACCGAAATAACCGTAACCCCAACACGCCCGGTTTTTCCGGGCCGGCCGGCCGGTGTGCCTTTTACATTGAACCTCAACCGGGGGCAAACCATTGCCATTGCACCTGAAGATTATTTTAATTCCGGGCAAATGCCCGAAAATCATTTAGGAGGTACCCGTGTTGAGTCTGATAAACCCATCGCTATTACTACTAGCGATGACTCTGTTTGGGCATCACCTCACGGAGGTTGTAAAGACCTGATTGGAGACCAGCTGATCCCTACAAGTATTATTGGTACAGAATATATTGCTATGAAAGGCCGGCTCACAATTCCTGAATTCTTTTTCGTACTGGCTACTGAACCCAATACCATAGTTGAGATTGATGGAGTGCCTGAGGCTGTTCTTCAACCGGGTGAACAGTTCCGTTGGGAGTTTAGCAAGCAAACATATTTTATTAAAACCAGTAAACCCAGTTATGTATATCATGTGGCCGGATTTGGTTGTGAAATGGGTGGTGCTGTTTTACCTCCGATCAACGTTTGTACAGGCTCTACCCGTGTTTCTTTTACCAGGTCAAAAGCAGAAAGTTTTTTCTTAAATATTCTTGTAAGAGCCGGGGCTGAAGACGGATTTATATTTGGCGGACTGGGGCCCAATACAGTTATAGAAGCAGCCGATTTTCAGGTAATACCAGGTACTTCCGAATGGCTTGCGGCTGAGTTTGAGTTCAGTCCTAATGCTCCCGTTCCCGTTGGAGTTCCGGTTGGCGAAGCCACATTGATTGAAAACACAAAAGATGTTTTTCACCTGGGTATTATTAATGGTGGGCCAACCAGTGGTACAATGTACGGTTATTTCTCCGATTTTAACCCGCTGGATGTACAGGCAAACATTGCCGGTACAGGTACCATACACAAAGCATGTTTTGGTGATCCGGTGCAGTTGATAGCCCGCGGGGGTACACAGTATATGTGGCATCCCGTTGACTTTCTTGATGATCCTACTATTGCCAATCCCATTGCTTTGCCCGATGCATCTATAAAATATACGGTTACCGTTAGCGGAGCCTGCAACATGGTTGATTCTACAAGTGTATTTGTTGAAGTGGGTGATCCGGTAGCGGCGCTCTTTACTGTTGATCAGGCAGAGGGTTGTTCTCCTTTTGAACTGATCATCAGGAATGAATCTTACGGGGTATCAAACTATTCATGGCGAATGGGCGATGGCACTGTGTATACAACAGGAGCCAGCCATTTTCCCCATACATTTGTAAATACTACCAATGATGTTATTGAAAGAGATATACAACTTGTGGGAAGAAATGAACTCCTGTGCCGTGATACAATGACTACAACTGTTAGAGTGTATCCCGAAGTACATGCTGCACCGCAAGCTGATGTCATAAGCGGTTGTGCCCCACTGGAAGTAAATTTCGGCAATCTTTCAACAGGAGCTGAAAGTTATGACTGGAGGTTTGGCGACGGCTCATCAAGTACTTTGGAGACGCCTTCACATGTATTCCATAATTACGGCAACACTGAAAAAACATTTAACGTAGTATTGACTGCCAGATCCAGTTTTGGATGCGAGTCTGTTGATACTGTTGAAATTGTTGTACAACCCTACATTGAAACAGGGTTTCATGTTGACCCACCGGTACATTGTCATCCTTATCCTATGGAAGTTACCAATACTTCTTTTGGGGCTACCAGTTATAAATGGAGCTTTGATAACGGAAATTCATTTGAAGAAATTGACGAACTGCAGTTCGTTCATTTGCTTGAGAACGAGGGTGCTGATCCACGAATCTATGATGTTTGGCTGATTGGTGAAAACGATTATGCCTGCAAAGACACTACCACAAAAGCAATAACTGTTAACCCATACATAAAATCTGAATTTACAGCCGATATAATTGAAGGCTGTAATCCGCTTGTTGTAGAATTTACCAATAATTCAATAAATGCAGATAGCTACCTGTGGGATTTTGATATGGATGAAGGAACCAGTTCCGAAATGAATCCTGTAGTTTTATTTGAAAACCCAAGCCTTACCGATACAGCTGTATTTCATGTAAATCTGCTGGCATCATCGCAATATCAGTGTACTGATGAATCGGAGATGGAGATCAGGGTTTATCCGCGTATCCGGGCCAATTTTACTTTTGATTATACTTCATTCTGCACCCCCCAGGAAGTTACATTTTATAATACATCGGTTGGCGGATTGAATTATTACTGGGACTTTGGTGATGGTACCACATCCGATGCCAGCAGCGCACAGGTAGTGCATGCTTACCAAAATGATACTCCCAATGAAATTACCTATCCGGTAAGGCTGATCATTGAAAACGCCAGCGGGTGTCGCGATACCGTTGAAAGGGAGATTACTGTATTTCCACAAATACAGGCTGAATTTGATGTAACTACTTCAGGCTGTCATCCACTGGAAGTTAATTTTGAGAATAAATCCCATGGAGCATCAGTATATTACTGGGATTTTGGTGATGGTGGTTCATCACAGCAGTTTGAACCTGCGAGGATTTATACAAACACCAGCCATTTTGATGATGAAGTGTACCAGGTAACCCTGGTTGCAGAATCCATTCATGGTTGTCTTGACTCCATAGTGCAGGATATTATTGTGCATCCTAAACCCAAAGCTGATTATACATTGTCTGATCTTTCAGGATGTGCTCCGCTTGAAGTAGATTTTACTGAAAATGCATTGGGTGCTGCAACATACACATGGAATTTTGGTGATGGAACCCCTGAAATAATTACTGATGGAAGTACCTATCATACATACATTCATGAAGGAGAAACTGCTGCCGATTTCACTACCCGTTTGATTGCAGAAAATTATTATGGATGCAAAGACACAATGAATATTAACCTGCAGGTATTTCCTTTAATAACCGCAGGAATTGATGTATCCTCCATAACCGGTTGTCATCCGCTGGAGGTTGATATTATTAACACATCTTCGGGGGCAACTGCTGCTACTCCTTATTTATGGTCATTTGGCGATGGTAACTTCTCCACATCCCAGGACACAGTTCAGAGCTATGTATTTCAGAATGTCAGCCATACGCAGGAACAGGTATATTCCATTTCACTCATGGCTGAATCTTTCTATGGTTGTGAAGATTCTACATCTGTTGATATTACAGTACATCCGCGACCCAAGGCAAGCTTTGAACCCGAAATGCTTGAAGGTTGCTCTCCTTTACCGGTTTCATTCAGTGATGCTTCAATAGGGGCAGAGATCTATCTTTGGGATTTTGATGATGGAAACTACTCGCAACAAACAGAAGATGTAAGTCATGTATTTCAGCAACCCTATGATCAGGGTGCAGGATTATTTGATATTGAGCTGTTTGTTGAAAATGAATATGGTTGTGAAGATACTACTGTTCGTCAGATAACAGTTTTTCCTGATATTAAAGCACAATTTGATGCTGTAACAGAAGGTTGCCATCCTTTGCTGGTTAATTTCAACAATCTTTCGCTTGGAGTTGACCAGTATACCTGGACTATGGGCGATGGCACCGTGCTTAATGAAGCTGATCCTGAATACACTTACGTAAATGAAAGCTTTACCGATATACAGGAATATACGGTTGATTTACACACATTATCTTTATTTGGCTGCGAAGATCAGATTTCAAAGACCATAACGGTTTATCCGCGACCCATGTCAGATTTTTCTATGAATCTGAGCCATGGTTGCTCTCCGCTTTTGGTTGATGTTGAGAACCTGTCAATTGGTGGAAGTTCTTATCAGTGGAATCTCGACGGAGCTACCAGCAATACCCAGGAAATGCTTTTCAGCCATACATTCCGCAACCTTGATGAAGATCCGCAGGATTTAACGGTACAGCTAATTACCGGAAATGAATATGGATGTACCCGTCAATCGGAAAAAATTGTGCATGTTTACCCTGAAGTAGCTGCTGATTTTACAGCAGATGATCCATGGATGGCAGGTTGCAGTCCGCTTGATCTTCACTTTCAAAATCTTTCTGAAAGGGCACACAGTTACCAGTGGACATTTGGTGATGGTTCACAATCCACGGCTCCTGATCCGGCAAATATTTTCTTTACACAAAGTACCCATGAAAGTAACTATGATGTTACACTGCTTGCCCAGTCAGTCTATGGATGTAATGACAGTATAACAAAACTGGTAAGGGTTTATCCGGTGCCGGTGGCTGATATGTTTGTAAGTCCGCATAGCCAGTTCTATCCCAATACAGGTGTTATAGCAGAAAATCTTACTTCTCCGGGTAGCTGGGAGTATCACTGGGATATGGGTGACGGAACACAAATAACTGTTCCGGATAATGATCCTTTTGAACACACGTATCGATGGGCGAGTGGTGATTACGCAACCCGTCATTATACGGTAAGTCTGAAAGTGGGCAACGATTTCTGTCATGATTCAATTAGCCAGAATATTGTAATCCTTGCACCCCATCCGGTAGTAGGTTTTGAACCTTCAGAACAGGGTTGTCCGCCCCTTGAAGTACAATTTAAAAACGATACCCAATACGGGCTTGAGTTTTTCTGGGATTTTGATGATGGCAATTTTTCTTCAGAGGAAAATCCACGTCATATATTTAACGATCCGGGTGAGTACAACGTAAAGCTTCTGGTAAGTGGAGAAGGCGGAGTGGATTCAGCATACCAGGTGATAACAGTTTTTGAAAACCCACTGGCCAATTTCAGGGCCAATCCTCCTGTGGTTCAATTACCCCATCAGGTAGTGCAAATGGTCAATCTTTCCAGTATGGGAGCTTATTTTGAGTGGCATATGGGCGATGGCAATGTGTATTATGAGTATGAGCCTGAGCATTTGTATGAAACTCCGGGAGAATACGACGTTACACTTATCGTGGGTACTGATACTGATCCGCAGTGTTTTGATGAGATTACAAAGCAAAGTGCTGTGATAGCAGAACAACCCTGTAAAATTATTTTTCCCAATGCCTTTACACCCAATACTACCGGGCCTAATGGCGGTGCCTATATTATGAATGATCCTTCCAATCATGTATTTTACCCGGTTTATACCGGAATTAAGGATTATAAACTTGAGATATATAACCGTTGGGGTGAGTTCCTTTTCCGTAGTGAAGATCTGGAAACAGGCTGGGATGGGTATTACCGGGGTAAATTGTCATCGATGGATGTGTATGTTTGGAAAGTATGGGTTACCTGCTATGATGGTACCGAAATATATGATGCAGGTGATGTAACCCTTTACAGATAAGTATATGTAATTTGATTTTATAAAATTAAAACTGAGAAACTACTAAATAAATTTGAAATGATTACTCTCATGAGGACATACAGTAAAAACGCCCGGGTGCTCATATTTGCACTGGGAATGCTGTTGTCTGTTTCCTCGCTTCAGGTGAAAGGGCAGGCACCTCAGTTTTCTCAGTTTTATGCAGCACCATTATACCTGGCGCCCTCTTTTGCCGGAGCAACAGATGGAAGCCGCCTAGTAATGAACTATCGTAACCAATGGCCATCCATTCCGGGAGCCTTTGTTACCTATGCCTTTTCTTTTGATCACTATTTCCACAAGTACAATAGTGGAGTTGGAGTTTTGCTTTTCCGCGATCAGGCCGGTTCAGGTCGCCTTGCCAATACCCAGGGTGGTTTGGTTTACAGCTACAACTTTAAACTTGACCACAACTGGACCATGCGTCCGGGTTTGCAATTCCTGTATGCAGAAAGAACAGTGGATTTTAACAGGCATATTTTTGGAGACCAGCTCACTTTGGATGAAATACTTCCCAATACCAATGTACCCAATCCGATTGAAAGGGTAGGCTATTTTGATGCTTCTTCATCACTTCTTGCTTACAGCCCAAATTCATGGTTCGGGTTTTCAGTAGATAATCTTATGATGCCCAACCAGTCAATGACGGGTGAAGAAAGCAGAATACCCATGAAGTTCTCTTTCTTTGGGGGATATCGTTTTCATTACGGAGGCAGATATTCGCAGCAGGTACCGGAAAGTATTTCGCTGGCTATGCTTTATAAAAGCCAGGGGAAATTCAACCAGATTGATTTTGGCGTTTACTGGTCAAAGGATCCTATTTCACTGGGTATCCTTTACAGAGGTATTCCATTGTTTAATAACCAGGTACACGGTTTGTCAAATAATGATGCTTTGGTTGTTACCGGTGGGTTACGCACCCAAAACCTAAGGATAGCATACAGCTATGATTTTACTGTAAGCAGGCTCGTAAACTCTACTGGTGGTGCCCATGAAATATCCCTGATATTCCAGTTTAACCAGGGGCCTCCGGCTAAAAAACAGGGTCAGATACCTTGTCCTGACGGGCAGTTCTGATGTTTTTTGTCAGAATACTTCATCCGGATTAAATACTGTACAATCAGGCGGATAGAGAAAACTCCTTTATTAAGGGTTCTTGATATTCCTGTATCAATTGTCTGAAATTTTTGAATTTCAGGGTTTCGTGCTTAAGACTTTCCGTGTTGATTATCACACCCTGAAACCGCCCCATTGAGCAGGAACCACTGTTTACATAGTACTTTTTTTTATTCAGATAGTACGTTTTGTGAGACTCTATTTTATGGGTATGGCCCAGGATTACCATATCATGATTGTGCAGTAAGCCAAGAGCATGCGTTAAATACCTGATAGAGTCATATTTTTTCGGAATGCGGTTTATGGCTTCATGTGCATCAACTATAGCTCTGTAAGTATTCAGGATAAAATCAATGCCTAAGCTCTTTCTCAGTAAATTAAACCCAAAGGTTTGAATCATTCGGCCCAGTTGAGTGCCATTCATAAAATCTGCACTATGACCATGTTCAATATATATCTTTTGACCCTGGTTGTTTTCGATTTTGTAACTGGTTAAACCAAAGCTGCAGATTGCATCATGGTTTCCTTTTATATAAATAAACTCCGGATTGTTGAGCAAAAAATCCACAAGGGTTTTATTATTGTTATAGATTTCTTCAAAACTGTACTTGTAGAGCTCAAAAATATCGCCATTTAGAATTACTTTGTCAATTTTTTCTTCTGAGATTACTTTTTTCAGGGCGGCAATAAACTGGTGGGGTTTCCAGCCAAATGTTTCAAAATGATCGTTATTGCCAATGTGAAGGTCGGATATGATTAACAGGTTCACGGGCTCAATAATTATTCAAGTGCAATGAATTCAGAAACAGAAGGTGTTCCGTTTTTTAAAGATATTTTTTGTATGTTGGTTTTGTAAACTTCAGCAATATCAGGGTTGTGAATGATTTCATTTACCTTAAGTGGCAGCAGTGATGTGCTTTTTTCATACAAACCCAGCTTGTTATCTCTTACAAACTCCATATTTCCTTTTTCCTGTTCCCAGATATAATTACTGATAACTGGTATCTTTCCTGACATTAAGATTTCCATAAAAGTGCTTGCTCCGCATTTGGTTATAACCACATCAGAAATATTGATAAGTTCGTAAACAAAATCAACATAGCCATAGATTTTCAGATTGCTGAAGTTATGCTTACTTTTAAGTTCCCAGGCTTTTTTATAAAGATTATGGTTGTTGCCACATACAATGGCCGCCTGTATGCCGGTTTTACTTTTTAAAAGGTTTTTTAGTATCTTTTTCCCTTTTGGAATTCCGTCGCCTCCGCCGAGGATCAAAACAAGTTTTTTATTTGTATCAAACCCAAGATTTTTTTTTATAGAATGAGATAAGAGAGGATTTAAAGGCCGGGTAAATTTTTCATCAAGGATAAAGGGAAATACAGATATAGCTTTTGGTTGAATGCCTTTTTTTATTGTATGTTCTTTTAACTTCTCAGAAAAAACAATGAATTTCGGACTTTTATCAAGAAACCAGAAAGGATGGGCTGTGAAAGGATCTGTTACCACAACTGTAACGGGTATTTCAAGCATTTGCTTTCTTAGTATCTGCAGAACAGGTTTTATAAGAAAGAAATGAAATATGACAATTTTTTCAGGCTTTTCATCAAGGATTTGTTTTTCAAGATGGGGTCTGATAAAATATGAAAGAATAAAAATGAGAGATCTGCCAATCCATTTAAACTTATTGAATGCATAAAGCGTTTCAAAAATCCATATTGCACGGGCCTGTGATAACCTGTACCCATCTTCTATGGTAAATCTGATCCATTTATGAACTCCTTTGAAACCATCTGAAAGAACCGGATTTACTTTGTCACCGTATTTGGCGTTGATATAGTTGGCGATTGAACGGGCCGGAGCAAGATGACCACCCCCGGTTTTCAGATACAAAAACAAATGCTTCTTTTGCATGACGTGTTAAGAAGGTATCCGCAAAGCTAACATCAGAAAGTTAACTGAATATCAATGAAAATTTATCTAATGATTAAGTTTGTGTGAAAATAATGTTACCGGATTAACTGTTCAGAAATTGACATTCTACCCTTTTTCAAAAACTCTTCAATATTAAATGTTCCTTTTTTTCTTGCCTTCAGAAATCCCGCCCAGGCGGCTTCAGCAAGTCTTCCCTTGTTAAGCAGATCAAAAAGCCATTGATCGGTAAAATCGGGGTTTTCCTGTTTATAACCGGCTTGTATTTCTCTTATCCATCTTTTATTTGCTTTTTCCTGGGCTCCGATTGTCGTGCTCATGATAAGCGGAATTCCCAAGCCTGTATAAAAGGAAAGCTCGCTGGGTTTACTCCATAATATATCTGTTGTTCTTAATGCATCATTGAATTTGTAGTAGTATTCTTCGAAATCTTTTCCGAAAATAACATGAATGTTTGCCGAATTTATTTCTTCCTGAACATCCAGGAAATAATCATGTATCTCAGCACGTGTGCCTGATACGAGGTTGAGTCTTACATCTCCGGTAAGAAGTTTATCTTTAAGGCTTAATGCGATCTTTCTTCCTGTTTCTTTTTGGGCACCGGCGCCCCCTACAGCATAAGTAATGGTCAATATACGGTCGTTCTTAAATTTGCAATTCTCTTCTCCCAGAAAATGAATAAGATTCTGTTTGTAAAAGGGCCAAAACCGATTGAAAGGATCGAGATAATGCAATCGCTGCCCCAGATCATGTTTTAAAATATCAAGTTCTTCATTTCCCAGTAACTCAACGGGAAGCGGAAAGCCGGTTAAATGTATCCGCTGCTCAGGTACCCCATAATCTTTTAACCTTTTGGCAACTCTGCCTGATGGCACAAAGTATTCAATACGACTCTCCCATGGATCGTGAGAAACCCAAACCCTGTTGAGATCAGTATCGCAGATTATACAATATATCTTACCAAAATTATTCATATCAGCAGCTATTGCCGGAGCGTAGAAACTGGTAATAAGTGGTAACTGTTTTTCACGTATTGTTTCGAGAACACTTTTACATAGTCCCTTGCGAATAGCGGAATAAAGCATTTTAACCTGGAACGTACTTTTTGATAAATCGCGCCGCGGATAGTAAGAAGGGATCTTAAGAAAGAAATCTAAAATACTGAAAAGTGTTTTACCTATTAGTGGAATACCTTTGGCCCTGGACAGGAATTCATAAAGCCACAGCGTCCTTTTCCATAAATTACGTTCAATCGTGGTAGGACTATTTTCGCTGCCCGCCACAATTACACCATCTTCAGACAAATGTTTCAGCGGAAAAGCAGCGCGCAAATGACCGTAACCCATATTTGCGCTCACAAGCCAGCATTTAATTTCTGATTCAATATTTTCTGTTTTCTGAATTGTGTCGGAGTTGGAGGTAAGATAGGTCATTGGTATTTATATTTATTATGGCATCTGAAGAAGGTTCTGTTATTTCCTTGAAGAAAGCCGGAGAGTTTACCTCCGGCTTTAAAAACAACACACAACATGAAGAAAGAAACTAAAAAATAGATTCTCATATCTGGATACAAAAATAGATCATTAGGGAGTTGAGTCTGTTAAACTAAAATTAAAAGAAAGTTAGGAAAGCATTAATAATTCGAATCTATAAACCATTTTTGTAAAACCACCAGTTGCCAAATGCGGTTATACAAATGATGCTGATTGTTTTTGTAAAACCCTCGGAGAAGTTTTTCAGTTTCGGCAGGTTTTAGTAAGCCGGTTTTTTTTACTGCATCGGGATTGAGATAATCCATGGTAAAATCCTTTAACTCTTTTCGCAACCATTTTTGCAGGGGTATGGCAAAACCCCGTTTGGGGCGATCAAAGAATTTCTCCGGCACATATGTATAGAGCAATTTTTTCAATATCCATTTGGTTTCTGCTTCTTTTATCTTGAGAGAAGGATGCAGGTTCAAAGCCCACTCAACTATTCTGTGATCAAGTAAAGGAACCCTTGTTTCAAGAGCAAAATGCATGCTGGCACGGTCAACTTTAACAAGCAGATCATCCGGCAGATAGTTTTTTAAGTCAAACAATGCCTGTTGTTCTGCTGCATTCAGGTATGATAATTCATCATCAAAGTTCTCATCAAGTTCAAAATCTCTGATAAAAGGATTTTGCAGGATCTTTTTTATCTCATTCCGGTTGAAAAGGTACTGTTCCTGCGAAAAGATATGACTTTTGATTTGATTACCGGGCATATTATTGAAAAGAGAAGATGCCCGCCGGTATTTTTCAGGACCGTATTTCAACAATAGTGAAATGGGTTTGCCAAACAGCGAAAGAAGCGGATTATTTAGTCTTTCTGCCCATTTATAGGCACCATAGCCCATAAATAACTCATCGCCCCCATCACCCGAAAGGGTCATGGTAACATGCTCACGCGCCATTTGTGATACCAGCAACGTTGGAATAGCCGATGAATCGGCATAAGGTTCGTCATAGATATCGGTTAGCAATGGCATCCATTGCAGGGCATCCTCTTCTGTAACGATCAGTTCATGATGATCAGTGCCCAGATATTTTGCAATTTTTGCGGCATAGCCCGATTCATTATAATCCTTATCCCAGAAACCGATAGAAAATGTATTCATGGGCTCGGAATGAAGACTTTGCGCTACAGCGGTAATCAGGCTTGAATCAATTCCCCCGCTTAGAAAAGTGCCGTAGGGAACATCGGAGATCAAACGGTACTGCACCGAAGTTTCAATGAGCTTTTTCAACTCATTCAGGGCAGTATGAGGATCGGTTATCCGGTGGGCAGAGTTGATTTTTTCTTCCGGTTGCCAATAGGGATACAGTTTAAAATCACCGTTTTTAATAACAGCATAATGCCCCGCAGGAAATTTACGTATTGTTTTGTAAATACTATTTGGAGCAGGAATATAACCCAGGTTGAGAAACTGGTTTACGGCAATATAATCAATATCAATGTTTTTTTTGATCTCAGGATGTATTGTTAAGGCCTTAAGTTCGGATGCAAATCCTGTTTCACCATTTTTGTGGAAATAATATAGTGGCTTGATACCGATGCGATCGCGAAAGAGAAAAAGAACTTTTTCCTGTTTATCCCAAATGGCAATGGCAAACATACCATTTAGTTTATCAGGTAATTGAGTGCCCCATACTGCAAAAGCTTCTAAAATAGCCTCGCTGTCAGATTTAGTTTTATTTTGAAACCCGGGACGGCATTCTTTTATTTCACGCAGAATTTCCTGATAATTATAAACTTCGCCATTATAAATCATTACATACCTGCCACATTGCGAATGCATTGGCTGATTGGCTTTATCGCTCAGATCAATTATGCTTAGTCTCTTATGCGACAAGTACAGATTATTTTCTTCATAAAAACCACTTGTATCGGGCCCGCGGTGTGCCAGAGCTTCTGAAGCCTTTTTTGCTCCATCAATCCATGGGTGTTTGTTTTTGAAAATAAAACCTGATATTCCGCACATTTGGTAAAGATTTGAAGGTAAAAGTAAGAAAAGCAAGGATTAGGGGCACAAAAAAAATTTTTTTTAATAAACTGTTTTTTTAATTTAGCCGCACATTAAAACCACAAAATATTAAATTTCTGTATGAAGAAGCCAACCCATGTTGAAACCAACATAATGCTTGAGCAGGCATGGAAAAAATTTGAGAAGAAACATTTTGATGCTGCTGAAGAAATTTTCTCAGCTATTTATAATAATGATAAAACACATGTGGAAGCTATACATGGTCTTGCCGGCTGTTTGCTGAGAAAAAAGGATTTTTCTTCGGCTATAAAATTATACAATCAGCTGGAAAAGCTTGACGGATCGAATCATAAAACTTTTCATCTGCGAGCAATGGCCCTGGGTGGTCAGAACAAAATAAAAAAGGCTGCAGAAGATCTTGAAAAAGCAGCCGGGCTGGCACAAGATGATTTTGAAGCCAATCTTGACCTGGGCGGAACATATATTGCTTCGGGAGATTATAAGCGGGCAGCCCAATGCATTGAGAAATGTATCAACATCGATGGCAAATGCCCTGAAGCCTGGATTGGGAAATCTTTAATTGCGCATGCCAACAAAGAACAAAAGGCGGCGATTGAATTTATTACCATTGCTCTGAAGCTGAATCCCAAATCATTACTGGCATTATTGCTAAAAGCTGAAATACTTCTTGAAACAGGAAAGAAAAGTGATGTGGAAAAAGAGATAAAAAAGATCCTTTCCATTAACCCGGAAATATTTAAGGTGCAACATACAGATGAAGACCATGATTCGGATGATGGAGATTATCTGGATGATGATGATGATGATTACGACAAGGATGAAGATGCCAATCGTAGCGAAGATGATGAAATTGAAGAGTTTGACCTGGATGATTGATATTTTTTAGTACATTTTCTTTAACAAATGAAATGATTGAAAGCGGGTATTACTTATACCTGCTTTTTTATATCCTGCCGATTGAGTTCTATTGTTAAGATTCTCACTTGTTTTATTTTTGCTCCAGATGATTAACGTGTAAGCGATTGAATAACAGCCATCAACACAAAAAACATCCTTTAGCATAATGTTATTTTAACAGAGAATTAATTATTTGTTAATTCGACCTTAACACAATGTTTACATTGCAGAGATACTTTTGTTCCAACTTTAAAAACCAATAATTAACAAACAAAAAATTTAAAATTATGCTTAAGAATTTCAGATTTCTTTTTATGTTGATGCTTGCCCTGGCAGTATCATTTTCCGCTTGTACTGATGATCCCGATCCCGATCCTGATCCTGATCCTGATACAACAGGTAATACAGTAGTTTCAGAGAATATTTCAGGTGAAGAAACCTGGACAAAAGATAATGTATATCAATTGGGCGGCAGGATTACAGTATTAGATGGAGCTACACTTAACATTGAAGCAGGTACAATTATTAAAGGTGAAGCCGGTAGCGGCCCTAATGCCACTGCTTTGCTTGTTGCACGTGGCGGTACATTAAAAGCCGAAGGCAATGAGAATGCTCCCATTATTTTCACAACTATTGCCGACGAAATTACTCCGGAAGATATTGCTGCCGGTAATTTTGGTAGTCCAAACCTTGATCCTGATATTGATGGGTTGTGGGGTGGAGTTATTATTTTAGGAAAAGCTCCGATTTCTGCTTCAAACGACGATGGTAATACCGTAATTGAGGTGTCCATTGAAGGTATACCTACCACAGACCCCAATGGATTGTATGGTGGTAACGAACCTGGTGATAATTCAGGTGTGATAAAATATATCTCTATTCGTCATGGTGGAGCCAATATTGGAGCAGGGAATGAGATAAATGGCCTTACTCTTGGTGGTGTTGGTAATGGTACTGTAGTTGAAAATGTTGAAGTTATTTCAAACCAGGATGATGGTATCGAATGGTTTGGCGGTACTGTGAATGTTACCAACGCTGTAGTTTGGAATGTAAATGATGATGCGATTGATGCCGACCAATCCTGGGCAGGTACCCTTGACAATTTTGTCGTAATCACTCCCGGAGACCACAATTTCGAACTTGATGGTCCTGAAGGAACCATGGAAGCCGGATATACCTTGAAGAACGGTATTGTAATTGCTAACAGCGACGAAAGATCATCAGCTAATCTCATTAATATTGACAACAACACCATCGTTAATTTTGAAAATGTATGGATTATGGCCATTAACGAAGGACAGGAAGTAGACAATGATCCTGCAGATTCTCCGGGTGTAACTTTTGACGGCGTTTATTTTGATGTGGCCGAAGAAGATCTTTCTGATATTTTCCCTTCCGGAAGCGTACCTGATGGTATTTTTGCCGGGCAGAAAACCGATGCAGCCGATGTATCAGTTTTCGGATGGACCTGGGCAAGTCAGTATGGCGCTCTTGATGTCCTTAATAAATAAGGTCGTGGGCTTATAATGATATCATTAGATAACTACAAACTATTTTTGAAACAGGCTTACTTGTAAAGGTAAGTCTGTTTCATTTATTTTATTTTGCACAAACAGCTAAATTACGAAAATGAGATACATATTATTTACCTCAGTTTTTATTCTGATTCAATTATCTGTATTTGCACAAAAAGGGATAATAAGAGGTACAGTTTACGAAGAAAAAACAGGGGAATCTTTGGTAGGAGTTACTATTGCTGTGAAAGGCACTACAAGAGGCACAATGACTGACCTTGACGGTAAATTTTCACTTGAACTTGAACAGGGCTCATACGATTTGCAAATATCCTACATCTCCTATCAAACGCTTATAATTGAGCGTATTCAGGTATCTGATGGAGATGTTACACTTATCGATGAAATATTCCTGAAAGAAACTTTCCTTGACCTGCAAGAAGTTGTAGTATCAGCGCAAGCTATCCGAACTACTGAAGTAGCACTTATGACCATCAAAAAAAATTCAGCTACCATTATGGATGGTATTTCTTCTGCAAGGATAAGACTCGTGGGGGATGCTACTGCTGTTGAAGCAGCCAAAAGAGTTACCGGGGTTTCCATTGAAGACGGTAAATATGTTTATGTCAGGGGTCTTGGCGACAGGTATTCGAAAACCACCTTAAACCAGGTTGATGTTCCCGGGCTCGATCCCGACAGGAATACTATTCAAATGGATATTTTTCCTACAAATCTTATTGATAATATCACTGTTCTTAAAAACTTCACTGCTGATTTACCTGCTGACTTTACAGGAGGTTTGTTAAATATTGAAACCAAAGACTTTCCCGAAGAAAAAATAATGAATATTAGTTTAGGTACTGCCTATAATCCTGATGTTCATTTTAATAATGAATTTTTGTCATACCCCGGAGGTAATACTGACTTTCTGGGATTTGATGATGGTACCCGGGCATTACCCTCTGGTGCAAACAGCAGCAGAATACCTACTCCTGTCAGTGGAGCATCAGAACAGGAGGTAAATGAATTCGTGAAAAGTTTTAATCCTAATCTCGCTGCTGTTCAGCAAACCAGTTTAATGGATTACAATTTTTCTTTAAGTCTGGGAAATCAGTTTAATTTGGGAAACAGCAGCAACACATCTCAGCAAAAGCTTGGTTATATATTCGCACTTTCTTATAAAAATGAATATGATTTTTATAATGATGTTACTTACAGCGAATACCAAAGATTTATTGATCCGGATGTATATGATTTAAGGTATGCAACTATTCAGAGAGGACAAATTGGGGAGAAAAACGTTTTAATAGGTGCAATCGGTGGAATAGCATATAAAACAAATTTTTCAAAATTTCGCTTTACCGTCACACATTTACAAAACGGGGAGAGTCGTGCAGGTAAATTCCTGAATGATAATGATGGCGCTGCTGTGGGGCAGTCGGGGTATATTTCAGGATCAGATAATCTTGAGTATAATCAGCGTTCCCTGTCAAATTTGTTTTTTAATGGTACACATTTACTTGATAATTCCGGCTGGAATATTGACTGGCGCTTATCGCCAACCTATTCTACATCCATTGACCCTGATATCAGAAAAACAGCATTTACTTACAGGCCCTTAGATACTTTATTTCTGGCAGGTGCCGGGGGTAACCCTTCCAGGATATGGAGAACGTTGGGTGAGTTAAACGCGGTAGGAAAGATTGATTTCACCAAAAAATATAACTTCATTAAAAGTGAAGCGAAACTTAAGTTTGGGTTTAATTATACCTATAAGAACAGAGGTTATGAAATATTATTCTTTGATATTCAGTTCTTTGGTGGCCAGTCATGGGACAGTTCTGATCCATCACAGATTTTGAATCCGGAGAATATATATCCCAACAGCCCAAACACCATTTATTATCAGTCGGGTAACAATAACCCCAACCCAAATGAATATAATTCAAATGTGAGTAATATAGCCTTTTATATCTCTAATGAAATCCACCTATCGAAAAAGTTAAAAAGCATTGTAGGTGTAAGGGCAGAAAATTATACAGCAAGACATACCGGACGCGACCAGGCATGGGCAAGCGGCGATCCCAACGGAAGAAACCTGGATAACGATAAAGTACTTGAATCTCTTGATTTATTCCCGTCTGTAAATCTCATTTATGCTATTACAGGAGATCAGAATATGAGGGCATCTTATTCCAGAACCATTGCCCGTCCCACGTTCAAGGAGCTTTCCTTTGCACAGATCATTGATCCCATTACAAACAGGATCTTCAACGGAAGCTTATTGCCTTCAGGCTCCTGGACCGGTGATATTACCGAAACAAGAATTGACAATCTTGATTTACGATGGGAGTTATTCCTTGAAAGAGGACAACTTATTTCCATAAGTGGATTTTACAAGCTTTTTGATGCACCACTTGAACTGGTGAGAATTCCTGAACAACAAACCAGTACCGAATACCAGGTACGTAATGTAGGCGATGCAGAATTGCTTGGCTTTGAGTTCGAATTCAGAAAAGATCTTGACTTTATTTCTCCTTTTATGGAAAAATTTAATATCAGTGGAAATTTTACCTGGGTTTGGTCTAGTGTAGAAATGTCTGAATCAGAACAAAGGGCAAGAAGCACATATGCAAAAACAGGGCAAACATTAACCGACAGACGTGAAATGGTGGGTCAGTCACCCTACGTTATTAATGCCGGAGTAACCTACAACGATAGAGATAATGGTATTGATGCAGGTGTGTTTTATAATGTAAAAGGGCCCACATTATCTTTGGTAGGGTCAGGATTGTATCCGGATGTGTATGATGACCCATTTCATGGCCTGAATGCCAGTTTTCAAAAACGACTCGGAGGAAATCAAAAAACAACTATCAGTATAAAAGTATCAAATATCCTGGGTGATACAGTTGAAAGCTACTTCTCTTCTTTCAGAGCTGAGCACCAGCCCTTCAGTATTGAAAATCCCGGTACAACTTTCAGTATAGGAATAAATTATAAAATCTGATTTTATTTTATGCAATAAAATCGCGAGTGATTACTGAAATTTTTGCCCCGGAAATGTATACCTTTCATAATATTTTACGTATAATTTGGTGTGAGACTTGTGTACATAAAAAATTTGGCAATATTTTTGGAAAGAAATTAATTAATATATAAATAATAATTAGGTCAGATCAACAGGTTTTTGAATTACGCTGCATAAATGATTTAATAATCCTTGCTGGTTTGACCAAAAATACAACTCAGATGCAAAAAATATTTATTACAATTACATTGGTTATTATTGGAGGGCTGCTATATGGGCAACAAATAACCAAAGGTGAGGATGACTTATTTTATGGTCCTGACAATAATCCATATACCGGTGAGTATAAGGAATATTTCGAGAATGGTCAGTTAAGAACTTACATGCAGGTTAAAGATGGCCTGCCTGATGGTAATGTTATGATTTTTTTTCTAAACGGACAACAAAATGAGCTGAGATCATACAAAGAAGGAGAGATGCACGGACGTTGGGTTACCTGGAATGAGCAGGGACGGAAAATCGCCGAAGCTGAGTATGATAATGCTGTAAAGCACGGGAAATGGTATATATGGAGCGAAGATGGCGTGCTCTTATATGATATGACCTATGAACAAGGAAAAAGAAGCGGAACCTGGAAAATGTTTGATAATTCAGGAGCACTTATCAGCGAAAAGGAATTTGATTAAACTTAATAATAAAAAGCAAAAAACCTCAGTCAGGGGACGACTGAGGTTATAGAAAAGTATTGGGATTGTGGAGGGGCTGTTATATTTTTAAAAATGTTTTTTTATTTTGAAACCTGATCAAGCTTTACCTCAATTGTTTCCGGTTCTTCAAAAGTTTCAAGATTTACATTTACCATAGCATTTTCATAAGAAATAAATGAAGTGGTAAGCGTATACTGGCCGGCAGTAAGTCCGCTTATCTCAAAATTTCCGTCAAAGTCGGAATAAGCGTGGCTTTTAATTTCCTCAACAAAAACTTTTACTCCCGCTAATGCTTCACCTGTAGATGTATCAAGTACTTTTCCGCTAACACTGAAAGTAAGTTCTGCTTCCTTGGTGGTTTCTTTTGTGCTGTTGCTGAAACCTGCCAGTGATATCAATAATGCTGCTGCTAAAAGAGATATCGTTTTTTTCATGATTATATGATTTAGAAATGATTTTCAATATTTAAATTCTCATTACAAAAGTAATTCTCCATTGTTAGCTAAATATTAAGATGATATGATAAAAACGTTAAGTTTATGTTAAGGAATTAATCATCATATAAAAAAAGCCTCAAGATATTATACCGGGAGGCTTTTTTTCATGGGGTTTTTCAGTCTGGGTTAGTAATTCTTTTCAGGGAACTGATCTTTCCACCATTCACCCTGATCTTTCAGGTGTTTATCCCACCAGGCCATAATCACATTATGCCATTGTTTGCGTTTGCTGTAATTTAATATATGGTGGTCCTGATCTTTTACCATCACCAGCTCAACCGGGCGATCAAGGATTTTCAACGCTGTATACAATTGAATACTTTCACCGGGAGGCACATTGGTATCACTATCGCCGGTAAGCAGCAACAAGGGAGTAACTATTTTATCGGCATGGAATAACGGGCTTTGCTCTACATAAAGATCATGGTTGTTCCAGGGATAGCTTTCTGCAGAAGCTTCAGAACTATATGCATATCCCCAATAACCTTCACCCCAGTAGCTTGAAATCGAACTGATACCTGCATGCGAAATGGCAGCAGTAAAAATATCGGTACGGGTCATAAGCAGCATGGTCATAAAACCACCATATGATGCACCTGCGCAGCCTACTTTGTCAGCTTTGGTGTAAGGATGCGATTCAAGAAATTTTTTGGCGCCTTCAATGATTTCATCTGCTACTGTTGTTCCCCAATTGTTTACGTGTGCTGCAGAAAATTCCTGACCGAAACCGGTGGCTCCGCTGGGCTGTAATACATAAACAATATAGCCACTACCGGCCCAGATATTGAATGGATAACGTCCGCCAAAAGTGCGGCCCACAGGGGTTGTGCCGGCATAGTAATACACAATTACCGGATATGTATTTTCAGCATTAAAATCCGGAGGATAATACACCCTTCCTTTTACTTCTACACCGGTTGATGCAGTAAAATCCCAATTCTTTACTTCACCGAATTCCACATGCTTATATATTTCTGCTTCAGTATCTTCCAGTACATATTTTCGCATATTACTTAAATTAAGTGTATAATGTCGCGATGGTTCATTGGTTTGAGATGCACTTATAATAGCAATACGCGCGTTATCTGCAAAACTTGCCGAAGAAATATAATCCAGTTCGAGCTCTACCAGACTGATACGATCGCGGCGCACATCATAACGGTACAACCTGCGAAAATCCATGTCAACAGTTACCATATAAATCATATCATCAGGTTCATGCCAGTATACTGAAGCAACGGAAGGGTTAAATTCCTTCGTAAAAGCATTAACAGAACCATCCTGAATATTATAAATGAATGCCTGGGTATCGGAGTTGTTTGGAATAATGCTATCCGGTACATTCAGGCCGGCATCATCAAAGGATGATGGCCCGCCGGCAGCCAGCAGGTAGTTTCCATCGGGAGAGAATCTTGCTCTAACTCCCCGGCTTTCATTCATCCATAGTGTGTCAAGGGTAAGATTATTTAGGTTGAGAATAAACATGTTTTGTTTTGAAAATGGCCTCTCAGTATAATCGGGGTAGCTTTGGCTAAAAAGGATATGCTTACTGTCGGGGCTTATATCCTGCAAAGAAGTTGTAAGGTTTCCAAAAGTAAGTCGCCTGTGTAAACCCGACTCAAGGGTGAACTGGTACAGGAAGCTTCTGTGTCTGAAGTGACCTTGTCTGTCCTGCATCCCTATTACCCGGCGAATATCAGTATCGGTGCTGCTGTCTTCTTCACGCAGGTAGTAAATAATAAAGCTTTCATCAGGCGCCCAGGTGTAACCGCTGAAGTTTTCCATCTCATCCATAACTTCTGTGATTTCGCCGTTTTCTATATCATGCAGAAACAAGGTAGCTTTATCTCCACGTGTATTAACGTAAGATATACGATTGCTGTTGGGTAACCAGTTCATTCGTGAAACCTGCGCATGACGAAAGCTATGCATAAGTTTACCGTCTTCTGTGCGTCTGATCTCTGTCCATCTCTCGCTTTGATCAGAAGGGGGCAAAGATCTGCTAAAGCTAACTGAGTAATATTTACCATCATGTGAGGGTTCTATTGCTGAGGTTTTAACACCATCCAGAATATGATCAATATTTTTTCGGTTTACGGGTGAAAGTGAAATGTCAAGATCAGAAAGTGTCCAGGGTTCTTTTATTTCCATATTGGCCATTATTTTCCAGTCAAGTCGCGCATCGGCAGGTTTAACGGTTTTTATTACCAGCAGGTGCTTGCCTCTTTCCAATGTAAGGTCCTTACTGACACGGCCTACTGTTCCCTCATCAGATTCAGTGGTGTTTTTGGTGCCGATCACTTCACCATTGATCCAGGCCTTAAGCATATGTGGGCTTTTGATCTCAAGGGTAGTAGTAATCCATTGATCAGCCCAAATATAAGTTGCCAGGTAGGCAATTTCGGGATTGTTTGATTCCCTGGCTTCAAGGAATACATAACGCATTGTCATTTGTTTCTGAAAGAACTTTACCATCCTGCGGAAAGTGATCTTTCAGACTGATATGATCAAACTCCAGCAGTTCCTTTAGTTCAAAAGATTTTCCGTTGGTGTTTTCGGTATCATGGAACACCGGAAACGAAATATCATGTGATTGGGTTTTCAGCCATTGCGAAATCACCAGTTTTTCATTTTTGTCATTTGCCCGGGCAATAACAGCAATGCAGAAAAACAACGTAAAAATTGATAAAAATTTCTTCATGTTTTTTTAAGCTTAATG